>JBEPXS010000252.1:0-5535 GCA_041641755.1 Balneolaceae bacterium | reverse complement strand
TATATTCCATAAATGAGGAGTTCGAATTCACGAAAATACATAGATTGAGCAAAACCAACTGTCATTACGAATAAAATGAAGTAATCACCTAAACAGAGGCTCTGAAAGGAGATTGTTTCTCCTAGAGTATTCAGGAAATAACAGAAACCAGTATAAATTTTTTTGTATAAATAAAAACTACAATATCATTAATAATTTAACTCATCGTATCCTCCAAAATTTAACATTTCATATATCAAAATATGTTTGCAGTCTATGCTTTCTGGGTTTGTTTTCTTTTTTACTGATAGTTATAACATCATGTAACAATAGAGGAACACAACTTAAAGATGGGACGTATGAAATGGTCATGAGGCTGGACAGCATCGCCCAAAATGTGGATCCACAGGCCAATGAATATGCAAACAAGGAACGGCTTGAATACTATAAGCAGATCCCTCCTCCTTTCAGTGCGAACAAAAAAATAAATTATCATTATTCCTTAGGGCAGGAGTTTTTAAAAGCAGGTGAAAGTGAAAAAGCGGTCGAACGGTTTAAAGTCGTTCTGGACATCTTGGATAACCTCAATTCCCAACAACTTAATGAAGAACAAAAAAAGAGTATTGTTTCTTATCGACGCAGTGCAGAAGAATTTATCTCTCTTTCCTATTTGCGGATCGGTGAACAACAAAACTGTCTATTAAATCATTCTTCCGCTTCCTGCTTGTTTCCCATTCAGGGAGAAGGGATACATACTAAAACCAGCGGATCGGAAAAAGCGATTGAATGGTATCAACAAATTTTACACAACCGAGAAAGAGAAGATCTAATATCACGCTGGCTGCTCAATATAGCCTATATGACCCTCGGTAAACACCCTGATAGTGTACCCAAACAGTGGCTAATTCCCGCTGAGGCGTTTGATTCAAACTATGATATAAAAACCTTTCCTGATGTAGCAATTACAACGGGCCTTGCCGAGCGAGGACTCTCGGGCGGCAGCATCACCGAGGATCTTAATGGTGACGGACTGGTGGATGTGGTCGCCTCCTCGTGGGGACTCGATGATCAGTTACATTATTATGAAAATAAAGGAGACGGGACGTTCACTAAGAAAACCGAAGAAGCCGGGCTTACCGGCATCGTGGGGGGACTCAATCTTCGTCATGCCGACTTTAACAATGATGGATTTGCAGACATTCTAGTGTTGCGGGGTGCTTGGCTGCAGGAGGCAGGCAAACATCCCAACTCACTACTTAGGAATAATGGAGACGGTACTTTCTCTGATGTAACCAAAAGTGCCGGACTACTGAGCTTCCATCCCACTCAAACGGCTGAGTGGGCTGACTTTAACAACGATGGATGGTTGGATCTATTCATCGGGAATGAAACTACCTCCTCTGCTGAACATCCTGTCGAACTGTACCTGAATTATGGGGATGGTTCATTTTACGAAACAGCGGAACAGGCTGGAGTAAATGTAAAAGGTTATATAAAGGGCGTTACTTCAGGTGATTATAACAACGACGGTTTTAAGGATTTGTATATATCAAGACTTGATGGTGAGAATGTCCTGTTTCAGAATAACGGGCCTGACAAAAATGGGATCCCAAAATTCACCGATGTTACAGAACAAGCTGGTGTTTCGGAACCCATTGTGAGTTTCCCCACATGGTTTTGGGATTATAACAATGACGGCTGGCTCGACCTGTTTGTCTCAGCTTACGATGCCACCCCGGCTGATGTTGCCCGTGAGTATCTGGATAGACCCATCCAAGGTGGAATACCCAAATTATACAAAAATAACGGTGATGGAACCTTTACCGATATGGCTTCCGAAATGGGATTGGAGAAGGTTATGTATACAATGGGTTCCAATTTCGGTGATCTCGATAATGATGGATTCCCTGATTTTTACGTGGGCACAGGAGATCCTGATTTTCGCTCTCTTATGCCTAATCGTATGTTTCGTAATAACCGTGGCAAACAATTCCGGGAGGTAACCAGTTCTGGCGGATTTGGACACCTGCAAAAAGGACATGGAGTGTCTTTCGCCGATCTCGACAATGACGGTGACCAAGATATTTTTACGGTCATCGGAGGCGCTTATGAAGGAGATATTTATATGAACGCTCTTTTTGAAAACCCTGGCCACAACAACCAGTGGATTACTCTTATGTTCAATGGGCAAAAGAGTAACCGAATGGGTTTGGGGAACCGGATCACAATTGATATTAAGACTCCCAAAGGAGACCGGTCAATCCACACTGTTGTAACAGCGGGGGGCAGTTTTGGTTCTTCTACCTTACAGCAAGAAATTGGACTGGGTAATGCAACGGCCATAAAACAGATTAAAGTTTTTTGGCCTGCAAGTGGTACGAAACAGATTTTTAAAAATGTTGAGATGAACCGGTCTTACAAAATTTCTGAAAACAACGACCAATTCGAAAATATAGAACGTATTCCATTTAAGTTAGGCTCTGCAAATACCCGCTTATAATGGAATAGCCAACGATGAAAAAACAATAATTTCGGTGACTGGTTACTTAGAGGACCACACCAGAGGATAACTATCCAAGCAACTCAGAACCTTATAAACAATTCTATATAGTCCAAAAAAACAAAACCCCCTCCATACAAGCTGTATGAAGGGATCTTGTCAAATCCGAAGATTTAATTGTGGAGGTGCGGGGAATCGAACCCCGGTCCGAAATGGTATATCGTTCAAGCATCTACATGCTTAGTTGCCGTATTGAGTTTCGCCTGATGCTTTGCCCGACAACTAGGCTACATCAGACTAGACTGTTTGAGTTTCACATACACTCCGACAGACGGCGAAGCGCATGCTATCCTGTCATAGTCGGCGTTCCAACAGCACTGACAGGCAAGAAGCTGAAGGAACGGCTAGGGCCTGTTTAGGCCGCTAAGCTGTAAGAATAGTTGTTGTCAACTACGTTTTATGCATGATGGTTTTTATACGAGTGCCATCGCTCGAACTCGGCATGCAGCCTGCGATTCTACTCATTCCGTCGAATCCATTACACCCCCAATATGTGAAAGAACGTTGCTCCTTTTCGAAGCCGTTTAATAGAACAAATAACAACGGTTCAAAATTCCCATTATTTCCACACAATACCAAGTATTATTATTGAGGAAATGCTATTCTGCAAGGCATATTATTTAAAGACACCAGAAACTTATTTAAATCCTCACTTTCTGCTAAAAACGACGGTTATACCCTGTTATTTCAGGATGAACTGACTATATTTTCCACTTTTAAGTGAATCAAGCTCCATAATAATGCCGGCCAAATCGCTCCTGAAAGGTATTCCGGAAGGGCCTTCATTGGAAAATGATTTTGGCCTGTAGCCTGAGCAAACAACTTTTTGTTCTGAGTAAACACCTCTATTTCCATCGGGAGTTGAGGGGAAGTGTAGTTACCAACAAATTGCTTCTGCTGCTCTCCTTTGTAGCTCTGTCCGTATGCCTCGCTGAAAATGAGCTCTCCCTCCTTGGCGACATCTACAGATCCCATAAACTTGTCTTTCTGAAAAATGTCTTGGAAAATCGTCACTTTCACAAACTGTCATTATGAGCTTGCGAAACAATTTCTCCTTAGAGACTCTGATCGGGAGATCGCTTCATTCCATTCGCGATGGCAGTTGGTTTTGCGAAGCCCTCTTTAAACGCCAATGGACAAACATAAAATGCGCAGAAAGTGCGAACTCAATTGATTCATATCATCCTTTTTTATTTAGGATTTAAATAAGATAAACCCCTACGATACGAAATCCATATTGTTGCATATGTGTAAGCAATAGCTGCTAAATAACGATCTCTCCAGCCGGCATGCGCATATTATAGCTGGAGCTCATTACACGTCCATAGGCCCCGGCATTGGCAATCAGCACCACATCTCCCTCTTCCGATTCCGGGAACAGCCGATCGATACCCAGCTTGTCTCCGGACTCACAAATAGGCCCGACAATATTGGTAGAATGGGTAGCCGATTCATCAATTTTTGAAAGGTTCACAATAGAATGGTGTGAACCATATAGAGCCGGACGAATAAACGAGTTCATCCCGGTTTCTACTCCCACATACCGAATTTTGCCTTTGCCCTTTGTTTGAGTAACACGTGCCAGCAGTACGCCACCTGTTGCTACAAGATAGCGGCCGGGCTCCATCCACAGCTTATATTGAGGGAATCCCTTTTTGAATTCGCTCAACGCCTCTTCAACCTCTTCCAGTTGTAACTGCGACTGCATTTCGTTCTCGCGAACCCCAAGTCCGCCGCCCACATCCAGAATTTCGACATCCTCAAACTTACCTGCCGCCTCGGCAAGAATCAGAGCGGTTCGCTTCCAGCTCTCCGGGTCTTTGATGCCGCTGCCGATATGGGCATGAATCCCTTTCACCGTAATATTGTTGGCGCCGGCAATTGATTTTACCTCATCCAGCTCAAACAGAGGGATCCCAAATTTGGATTCGGTACCCCCGGTTCGCACATGCTTATGATGCCCATGCCCATGGCCGGGATCAACCCTTAAAAAGACCTCATGGCCTTCAAACAGGTTAGCCCAGTGCCGGAGAGTAAAGATGTTATCCAGCGTCACGTGTATTCCTTCGGCCAACCCCTTTTCATACTCTTCGCGGGGAGCAAAGTTGGGGGTAAACAAAATGCGATCCCGATCTATATCGGGAAAGAGTTCCAGCACATACTCTACCTCACCGATAGAAACGCATTCAAATCCGAGTCCCATACCAAACACAAGCTCTAACAGTTCTTTGTTACTATTTGCTTTGATGGCATAAAAAAGGCGATCAAGAGACTCAAGTTTGTTCAGTTCCTCAACTGTCTGTTTTATATGATCTGAATCATACACATAAACAGCTCCTTCGTTCTGTGCCAACTCAATAAGTTCTTCACGCTTTATCTTCCACCAACTGTCTTTATAGCGCGCCTCTTCGGAGATCATCCCGTTTATCTGCTCCCAGGTAGGTCCAAACGACTCCTGCCCGGACGACTTGGATATTACCTGCTCGTGGAGTTGCTGCACCAGCCGATCAGCCTGTTCGTTAGCCACTACAAACGTAAAATTAAGATCGTTAGCTGCCTGGCTGACCAAATATACTTCGTGTTCCCGAAACACTTCGAAGGCGCCTCCCAGCTGGTGCAAGATCGTACGGATATGCCGACCCAGCAGACTGACGGCCGAAGTCGATTCAATAATTTCAACACGACAGAGCTTGCCAAGATCGCGCACAAACCCGTCTCTTATATCATTAAAGTGGGTATTGGCACCTGGATCAAGCGAAACGGTTACGTTAGAGTCGGAGGTGGAGACAAGATCTATCGAGAGTCCATGTCTTTTAAACACCTGAAACGCATCGGCCAGGAAACCGACTTGTTGCCACATTCCAAGTGTTTCCATACTGACCAGCACCACATTTTCACGTACTGAAATAGCTTTCACCAGTGCCTCTTCATCGGCCACGGTGGAAGAGATAGTCGTTCCCTCCTGTTCTGGGTCCTGTGTCCATTTAATCTGGATC
>JBEPXS010000251.1:0-5543 GCA_041641755.1 Balneolaceae bacterium | reverse complement strand
TCAGTATCATAGATAGCTACTAAACTTACCATATAGAAGCAATATTTACATCGTAGTGCCTATTGCTTTGCCTTACCCAATTCATACTCTTTATTCAAAACTAGTAGTACTGCTCTCCCTTAAGTCCCCAGTATTTAATCAGGACAAATCCCACAATCATACCGCCGAGATGAGCAAAGTGGGCTACCCCCGTTTGGGTACCGACCACGCCATTCATCAGTTCGATGCCGCCAAAAATAGCGACGAAATATTTTGCTTTTATCGGGATGGGGGGAAATAGAAGCATAATCGGTCGTTCCGGGAACATCATCCCGAACGCCAACAAAATACCATATACAGCTCCTGAAGCTCCTACTGTAGGCGCGCCGCCTCCACCGATAAACATGTGCAGTATAGCGGCCCCAATACCTGTGAGGAAATAATACCATACAAATCGTTTGGTTCCCCAGTAATTTTCTATCGCCTGCCCAAACATCCAGAGGGCAAAAAGATTCATAAAGATGTGCCCAAATCCCCCGTGCAAAAACATGTAAGAAACCAGTTGCCACGGCTCAAACATGCCAGAACCCAATGGCCAAAGTGCACCATATTCGAATAAAAACTGGCCTACCCCTGGCGTACCCAGTCCCACAAAGAAAAGACCATTAACGATCAGAAGATGCTTTACCGCAGGTGGAAAAATAGAGAAAGAGGTATTGGGGCTATAATTATTTGAAGAAAAACTCAAAATGCAGGATATAATTATTTATTGACTATGCTGGTGTGGGCTTTACTACCCGGCAATAATAAAACAGTATAGAATGATTATTTAAAATATAATATCTGAAAATATACAGTATTCTTTCGTCAAATGGCTACTGCAGACAAGTTATTAATATATTTATTTATGCCGGAGTAACATTGATATCAACATTAGCCAGTTCAGGCTGCATAATAGGCTCGTCACTTTCAATCTTGCCGTCCCGGAGTCGAATAGTACGACGGGCATGGTTGGCAATCTCATCCTCGTGGGTGACCAGCAAAATGGTATTTCCCATTCGATAGAGCTCCTCAAACAGATGCATGATCTCCTGTCCTGTTTTGGTATCCAGGTTACCGGTAGGTTCGTCGGCAAGCAGTATTGAAGGGTTATTGACCAACGCACGGGCAATAGCTACCCGCTGCCGCTGTCCACCCGACAGCTCATTGGGCTTGTGGTCGATGCGGTCACCAAGCCCCACACGCGTAAGTGTTTGAGCTGCCCGGTCGTGCCGATCATTCGCTTTAATTCCAGAATATATCAGTGGCAACTCTACATTGGCCAAGCAGTCAGTCCTTGGTAACAGGTTAAAAGTCTGAAATACAAATCCGATCTCCCTGTTTCGGACTTCAGCCAGTTCCGAATCCTCCAGTTTGCTCACATCCTGATTATTCAAAATATAGGTGCCCGAAGTAGGAGTATCCAGACAACCTATCAGGTTCATCAAAGTTGATTTACCGGAACCGGAAGGTCCCATGATGGCTATATATTCATTCTCCTGCACATCAAATGTAACCCCATCGAGAGCCCGAACCTCGTTATTCCCCATGAGATAAATTTTAGTAAGATCACGAACTTCAATTATTGCTCTTTTCATAGCTATCAGTTCCTGGCAATTCGTTGAAATTGATTGTTTTCTACTTTTACCTTGTCTCCATTATTCAACTCTTTGGAAAGTGTTCGATAGCTTCCCACAACAATTTCGTCTCCTGCCGATACTCCAGACAGTATCTGCATATGGGTATTATCACTGATTCCGGTCTCTACCTCATTCCTGTTGGCAATACCGCCCTGAACTTTAAATACCACTTTCCGAAGATCTTCTTCCGGAACCACCATCTCCTCGTCAGCATCTGTGGTATCCCCCATCACTGTCGTTGTTGTGTCTGGTGAAGTAGCACTACTACTTCCATTATCATCAGCAAAATCACGAACTGTTACCGCCTGTATCGGCACCGAAACAACGTTGTATGCCGTTTCAGTTTCAACATCTACAGTAGCCGACATACCCGGTTTAAAGCTGGGAACAAATTTATTGCCGGGCAGTTCCCGGGATACCTGTTGAACAATTTCTTCACCTCCGGTCATATCCAGATTATGCGGAGTGGAAATGCGTATTTTAACCTCATAGTTTGTTACCTGTTCGTTTGTGCCAGAAGCAGTTACTTCAGCAGAATTAGCAATTTCCGTTACGATGCCATTAAACGAACGCTCCGGGTAGGCATCCACTTCGATATTGGCCGTATCGCCCGGCGATACATTTACGATATCATTTTCATTAACCTGTACCAATACTTCCATCCGATCCATTTTGGCAATTCGCATCAGTTCGGTACCGGTCATTTGAGTTTGACCAAGCACACGCTCTCCCACTTCAACAGACAAAGAACTTATCGTACCTTCACGTGGAGAACGAATGGTAGTTTTTTCCAACTCCTCCCGGGCCTGGTCAAGTTGCGCTTCTATACTTTGCACTTGATATTGCGCCGCTTTGTAGTTGGCCTTTTGTGCTTCATAATTTGTTTTGGCCTGAATATATTCCGTCTTGGAAATCGCCTCTTTTTCATAAAGCTGTTTTTGTTGATCGTAGGTCGATTCCGCTTCAAGAAGATTGGCTCTGGCCTGTTCAAGCCTTGCTTTTTGGGTTAGCAGGGTTGCATTGATCTCCTCTATTCGGGCCTCGTAAATATCGGGTTTTATACGTAACAGCAAGTCTCCTTTTTTGACATAATCGCCTTCTTTTATAGGTAGTTCTATGATCTCACCGGAAACCTCCGGACGTAAAATCACTTCTACTTCCGGCTGAATTTTACCGGACGCAGATACAACCTGGGTGATGGTTTTCAGTTTTGCCTTTGCCGTTTCTACTGTTTTGCCTTCACCGCCACCACCGAGCCAACCCATCGACTGCGCTATAAAAGCACTGATGGCAAGAACAACGATGAGTACGCCCCCTACCATCATTAAACGTCTCGTGGGTGATTTTTTTTGTTTTTTAGCCATAGTATAACACCTCTCTTATGCTGTAAATACTACTGTTGTATTGAAATATCTTCATCCAGCTTTCCAAGATAGTAGTCCAAGAGTTTTCGCTGAAACACGTAGTTAAAAAGTGCCTGAGCACGATCCGATTGTGCCTGTACGTATTGAGTATTTGCATTGCTGAGCTCAATTAAAGTGCTGGCACCAACATTGTAACGTTCCTTTTCAGTTAAATAGGAGCGCTCGGCGGCCTGAAGTGCTTTTTGACTTGCTTCAAGTTGTTTCAGAATTGCCTGATAATCAGTATAGGCCTGGTTAACCTCTTGCACGATCTGAAGTCTTGTATTCTCTAGTCCAAGCTCAGCATTTCTAAGATTTATCTTTGAGGTCTGGATATTGTGCATACGATTCCAATTGTTGAAAATTGGAATACTAAGCGACAGACCAATTGATTTGGTTAGATTCTGATCCCAAAACTGGTCTTGAAAGCTGACCCCGCCTCCAAAATACTGGTCGTTATAGCTAGAATTTAGTCCAGCGCTTCCGTTTAATGAAGGTAGCAATGCATATTTTGATTGCAGTAACTGCAACTTGAGCTGTCTCAGGTTAGCCTGTTCGCTCTTAAGATCCGAACGATTGGACAACGCCTCTTCTACAAGATTTTCAACTGAATACTCGGGAGCGCTGGATATTGAAGGATCCATTTGTTCAATATTTAAATCGGGTGTGGTAAACTCATAATCTCCAAGAGGATCAATCTGCAACTGGCGAATGAGAGCCAGCCTGCTCAACTTAAGATTATTCTCTCTTTGAGTAACTGTAAATTCATTATTGGCAACCTGAGCCTCCTGATTATACAGATCCACCTTGGGTCTGGAACCTACTTCCACCTGTGCCTCGACCTGTTCAAGCTGTTTCCGGGACGTTTCTAAGTTCTCTTCAGCAATTTCCAGCAGCTGTTCATCCAATAATACCTGAAGAAAGTTAGAGGCAGTATTAAAAATCACATTCTCTTTGGCCCGTTGGTAGCTCTCCTCTGATGATAATTTATCGGCCCTGCTCATCCTGAGACTGAGGATATTATCAAATCCATTAAAAATGGGAATATTTGCGCTAAGTCCACCGCTAAGTCCATTAGTAACATTATCCTCAAATATCTGTGTATCTCCTGAACGAACCAGTTGTTGACCCTGCCGGCTGGATACGTTCAGATTACCCGACACTGATGGAACAAAGTCGGCATATTCATTGATGATCCCTTTTTCAGCCAGTTCAAGATTGTTCTTAGCCTGCTTAAGCTGGTAGTTATTCTCCAGGGCAATATCAATGGCCTCTTTCAGTGTAATTGTTTCCTCACTGCCATCATCTTGTGCCTGTAGTAAAAGAGGGAGCCCTAACATCAACAGTACTAGTATACCACGTTTCATATAACTTCAGTTAGATTAGACTTTTTTGGTTTGTGATTCGTGGATGTACACGAATTTTATTATGAATAGTTACATTTGAAAAGGATGGCAGATACTGCTTATCTATTCATTATTTTCAGCAATATCATCGGAACTAAAAAGCGTATCTCCTTTTTTTGCTTCCAACAGATCATCCAAATAATCAGTGGCCGCCGTAACGGCTTTTCTTGTTGCCAATCTTTTCAATTCTGTTAACAACAACGAAGTAAAACCTTCGTCACCTTGATTTCCATCGGCAGATGTCACGGAACCAGAGCTTTTCCTCGGTTTATGACCAGCTAAAAATCCTATCAACAGAGAAAGACCAACAGCCGGAATAGGATAATTTTTGATAATCTCTGTCGGCTTTAATTTATGACTCACATCACTGCGAACTTCATCTAAAGTATTATCCAGCTCGTTTTGGAGACGATTCAGTTCGGCTTCGAGTTCTTTCTTCTTCGCCTTCATTTCGTCCAGTTCATCGTTAGACATATCTTGTCAATTCGTTTTGTTTTCTTCCGTCTTTCGTTGTTCAATCATCAAATTCTCATCCTTCTGTTCTTCATCCATTGAAATTGCTTTGATGATCTCTCCCTCAAAATGGTTCTGAAGTTTTTCAACCATACTTTTAGGCTTCAGGTAATAAAACATTAATCCCGCAACTATCAAGGGTATCGAAACCAGAACATATCCCAAACTATCGCTATTGAGCAGCTCCCCCAAATACAAAGCTAAAGCCACCAAAAGGCATACCGAGGCACCTGATAATAGTACGATGCCCGCTACTTTCTGAACCGATTCCGCCATCATACGGGCAAAATGTTCTCCTACATTAAGCAGCAGTAGCTCCACCCGTTTTTCAATATAAAGCTTGAGGTCACCGGTAATGGCTCTCAGGCGCCGCCCAAGCCGATCGTTATTATTCAATGTCATATCATTGTTATTCATCAGAACTTAATAACCTGCCCAGCACATATCCTACCAGAAGACCACCGGCAAGACTTTTCAGCGGATTCTTTCGAACATAAGCTTCAGCACGCTGTTTTAATTCTTCAAGACGTTCTTCCAGCTCGTCGTCATCAACCATCTTAAGG
>JBEPXS010000250.1:0-5550 GCA_041641755.1 Balneolaceae bacterium | reverse complement strand
TGACAGCTACAGCGGCGGTTATCTGGCTGCTCAACATTTTCATGAACGAGGGTATAAAAGTCTTGGAGTAATTGAGGGGCCGATACAGCGAACCGGCTCCAGGAACAGGGCCAACGGGTTCAAGGATTTCATCCGCAAAACCTCCGGCCTGAACCTAACATGGCGATACAACGGGGAACTTAAGCCTGAGTCGGGCGTCAGGGCTTTTAAAGAGTTTCACAAACTGGAGGAACAGCCGCGAGCCATCTTCTCGTGCAATGACGTGATGTGCCATGCCTTTATGCAGGAAGCTCTTGCCGAAGGATACGATTTCCCCGATGACATTGCGATAGTTGGCTATGACGACTTGCCACTGTGTTCCCGCAACCGGCCGACTATCTCCTCTATCCACACCGATTATGAGCGACTCGGAGCCGTTACCATAGATCTGATGAAAGAGATGTTGACAAATCCGGAAAATCAGCAGGGTATTATTACGTTTGTGCCAGTCAGCCTTAGTGCCCGAGAATCTTCCTGAAATCCAGATTTATTCTTTAATTATTTCGAACTGTTGCTGTAAAAGATCTACAGAATTACCACCAGCAAAAATTTGGAACTCACCCGGCTCTGCGACCCTTTTCATATTCCGATTGTAGAAAGTGAAGTCTTCTGATGTCAATTTGAACTGAACCGATCGACTCTCCCCTGCCTCAAGATGTATTTTTCTAAAACGGCTCAGCTCTTTGACCGGACGGGTAATGCTGGCATACAGATCTCTGATATACAATTGAACGACCTCTTCCCCGGCCCGCTCTCCGGTATTTTGAACTTCAACCGATACGGCAAGTGAGTCTGACCTGGTTATCTGTTTACTCCCCAGTGATAAATTTTGGTATTCAAATGTGGTATAGCTCAATCCATATCCAAACGGATACAACGGAGTGTTTTCTACATCAATGTATTTAGATGTATATTTTTGATCCGATTGGGGCCTGCCGGTGTTTTTGTGATTATAGTGATAAGGTACCTGTCCAACGGCCCGTGGGAACGTAACCGGTAGTTTTCCGGAAGGGTTGTCGTCTCCAAAAAGAATATCCGCAACAGCGTGGCCGGTTTCGGTTCCGAGAAACCAGGTCTCCAAAATGGCCGGAATATTTTCGTCAGCCCAGTTAATTGTCAAAGGCCGCCCATTCATCAACACCAGTACGGTTGGAGTACCTGTCTCGTGAATTGCTTTAAGCAGCTCCTGCTGCACGCCGGGCAGATCCAGGGTGGCACGGCTGGCCGCTTCGCCGCTCATCAGGGCTGCCTCTCCCAGGGCCACCACGACAACTTCTGCGCTCCGGGCTGCTTCAACAGCCTCCTGGAATCCATCGCGGGAAGTTCCATCTATTTCACTCCCCTTTGCATAAGTAATTTCGGCATCCGATCCCACCTTCTCCCTGATGCCTTGCAACAGCGTGACATTGTCTTTCGCTTCTCCCGCCGCCGACCATGATCCCAACAGCTCTTGTTTATTGTCAGCCAGTGGACCAATTACCGCCAGCTCGGTTATATCCTTACTCAGCGGTAGCAGTGAAGATTCATTTTTAAGCAGAACGACAGACTCCCGAGCCACCTCGCGAGCCAACTCCCTGTTTTTCTCACTCAGTATTTCCTTCTGCTCCAGCTCCGCATTTATATACCTGTAGGGATCCTCAAATAATCCCAGTTTAAATTTCATCCTCAGAATACGGCGTACCGCCTCATTTACTTCACGTTCAGGTATGCGGCCCTCTTCAACTAGTCCGGCTAGCTCCTGCAGGTAAAGGCCGCTTTGCATGTCCATATCAACATTAGCCTGCATAGCTTCATATACGGCTTCTGTCTCGTCAGGTACAAAACCATGGGCTATCATCTCCGGGATCGAAGTATAGTCTGTAACCACAAATCCATTAAAATTCCATTCACTTCTCAACACCCGGTTAAAAAGAAATTTATTCGCTGTTGCCGGCACGCCATTCAGCTCATTAAAGGAGGTCATAACAGTTGCAACCCCCGCGTCAACAGCCGCTTTAAACGGGGGGAGATAGATCTCTCTCAACAACCCTTCCGACATATTTACCGTGTTATAATCTCTTCCTCCTTCAGCCGCTCCATAGGCAGCCAGGTGTTTTACACAGGCAAGTACTGTTTTCGTACCTCTCAGGTCTTGTCCCTGAAATCCTTTAACACGGGCTTCGGCAAATCGACTCCCCAGATATGGATCTTCTCCTGCTCCCTCAGCAATGCGGCCCCAGCGTGGGTCCCTGGCGATATCTACCATTGGGGCAAACGTCCAGTGCAGACCGGAAGCAGACGCCTCCCTGGCAGCCGCCCGTGCCGATCGTTGTGCAAGATCGGGATCCCAGCTGGCTGTTTCCCCAAGCGGTATAGGAAAGATCGTCTTAAATCCGTGGATGACATCGTAACCGAAGAGCAGGGGGATCCCAAGCCTCGTTTCTTCTACGGCTATCTCTTGCAACTTGCGCGTATACTCCGAACCATACGCGTTAAAAAGGGCTCCCACTTTACCCTCCCTGATCAGTTTTACGTAATCATCACGAATGGTGGGGCCGGTGGTGGTCAGATCACTGGTAAAAAGAGTTAACTGACCGACCTTTTCCTCCAGCGTCATTAAAGACAGAACGGAATCCACTTTTGTTGTAAGTACTGGATTTTCAGCCTCCTGCAGCTGGGCTGGTTCTTTGCAGCCGGTCAGAAGTAAAAGAAGAATGCATGTAGCAGAATAAAGGCTAAAAGAGAAGGTACGCATGATATTATGCTTTATTAAAATTTGAGAATGTATTCTGACAGGCTTAGCCAAACGCCTTAAATACTTTTAAAAAATAGACCTGGAAAGGCCGGGATCAAAGATGTGGACTCTCAAATCCCAGTTTTTGCAAACCTTTTTTCACTTCAGGACTGGACATAAACAGATCCCACAACATGCCTGTCCTGTGGTTTTCAATCATTACAGGAATGGGACCCTGATCAATCGCCAGATAGCGGCGGGGATACCAGGAATATTCAACACTGAATGCGTCGTAGAACCCATATTTACCAAATAGGTTATCTCCCACTTCGTAGTAGAAATACTCCAGAGCATCCATCGATTTTTCCGGGGTATAGGGAAAAGAGGATAACGCAGCCGTGGGAGTAATTACCCCACGATCTTCGCCCGGCCGGTGACCGGCGTATCCGACTGTTCCGTCATCATTCCGTGTGTAGCTGGCCGTGAGGCCCCAGTTGTTGGGTCCATACCCTTCATATCCATTCGGGTTTTCGATACACCACTTGCGGTTAATCAGCGTATGATTGGTATTGTGCTTCCAGTAGTCGGCATAGGGACTTACCAGGCCTTTGGGATCAAGACCAAGAAACGAATAATGCGCCCAAAAAAGAGGTCCTCCGTACTTCTGAGCTCCGTTGTGTCTCAACTCTAATTCATAGCCGTAGGTAGTAACATTGGCCTTAATATCTCCTCCTCTGGCCCATCCCTCGTGATATACCTCCGCCGGGATACTGTGGGTTGGTGAGGAGGCGGCCAGCACGTACGTTATCAAGACCTCGTTGTATCCTTCAAGCGGAAAATCCATTGCCCAGCCGTAATTGGGGGACCAGTGCCAGTACAATACATTTTCTCCACCTTTTCGGTACCAGTCCCATTCGATCTCCCTCCAGAGGGTATCAATTTCGGCCGCAAGTATTTGTTCTTCCTGGTCTCCTTCCCGAAAATATTGTCGCACCGTCAAAAGTCCTTGTGCCAGGAACGCCGTCTCAACCAGATCTCCACCGTCATCCTGTGGACTAAACGGCTGTACATCACCGGTTTCGCCATTTATCCAATGGGGCCATGCACCATGAAAGCGATCTGCCTCCTCAAGAAAATCCACGATCTTTTCAAATCGATCCACCCCCTGCTGACGCGTAATAAAGCCACGTTCAATTCCAACCAAGATAGCCATCAGCCCAAATCCAGATCCACCGGAGGTTACAACGTGTTTGTCATTTTGTGGATAGTTCCCATCTACATGGAAACGCTCCCGGGCCAAGCCCGAAGTTGGCTCGGCACCATCCCAAAAGTATTGGAAGGTACGTTCCTGGACGAGGGTGAGCAGGGAGTCCTGAGAAAGCTTCTCTACAGGTTCGCCATCATCATCCGGCGTCTGTTGTGTTACGCTTTTATTACACGATACAAAAAGGAAAGCACCCAAAATTAAAGTGGTGATGAGACGTGTGATTCCAGTAGTATTGTATTGGAGGAGTTTATTTTTCATAAGAATAAATTTTGGTCCACTTAATTGAAGCAAAATATTGAAATTTCTTTGGAAGGTTGTTCCTTAACTGCTCAGTGCTTGCTCAATTCAATTATTATAATTTCTGGTCCTTACCGGCTTTAACAAATGGTGGTTTAAAATGATCCGGTGGTACCTCGTAATACTTCCTTAAGCTATCCAGCTCAGTTTTAAGTTTTTGTATTTCTTCTTCATATTGTTCCCTGCCGTACAGATTATTCACCTCATTGGGATCTTTATCCAGATCATAGAATTCCCAAACATCGTCTGTGTAAAAATGAATCAGCTTGTATCGGCCTGTACGCACTCCGTCATGGCGCGGCACATTATGTTTCCCGTGGTCGTAGTAATGGTAGTAGATACTGTTGCGCCAATCCTCCGGTTTTTCTCCACGGATAATGGGAAGGAATGAATCACCCTGCATCTCATCCGGGATGGTAACATCGGCTAAATCCAATAGTGTGGGGGCAAAATCTATATTTTGCACCATGGCATTGATTCTGGTTCCGGATTTCAGTCGGTCCGGCCATCTGATTACCAACGGGGTTCTTATGGCTTCTTCATACATAAACCGTTTTTCGGCCCACCCGTGTTCGCCGGTAAAATAGCCCTGATCAGAGGTATATACCACTACGGTATTATCCCGAATATCGGGATGCTCGTCCAGCCATGTTAGTAATCGTCCAACGTTTTCATCTACTCCATCTATCAACCGTAGGTAATCTTTGATAAACTGTTGATAGGCAAACCGTTTTCGCTCTTTCCCGTTAAGCTGTCCATTTTCCTTCATTCTGCGGTATTCTCTTGTTTGCGGATCCCTGAAACTGTGCCACTTTTCCAGTTGCTTACGATTCATCCGCTTGTAATAAATATTGTTTCCCGGGTCATGATTATCCAACAGGGGCAGCGGCCTGTAATGCATTCCCATATTGGCCTCCTCGGCGTACGGGGCCCTTGACTCATATTCATCAAACAGGGTTTCCGGTTCAGGGAGGGTATCGTTCTTATATCGGTCAAGGAATCGAAATTCCGGCATCCGGGGTACATGAGGAGCTTTAAATTGAACAAATAACAGGAAGGGATCTTTCTGTCCACCGGTGTTGCTGGAAAGCCAGCGAAGTGCTTTATCAGTTACGATATCTGTGGAATGCCCGCGTACTGTCTCTTTGATACCACTGCCTGATTCAAACTCCGGATTGTAATAGAAGCCCTGTTTGCCTGCACCTGTCAAACGGTTATAGTAGTTAAACTCATC
>JBEPXS010000249.1:0-5603 GCA_041641755.1 Balneolaceae bacterium | reverse complement strand
GTCGGGATGGGCCGTACCGCCGGTAGTCGGTCACGATCAAAAGGGACACCCAAAGAAGAGATGCTATGAGTTAGTAGTAAATACTGGACCGTAGAATTTATGCCCCTCATCAAAAAATGAACAACGTAAATTGTGCTTATTTGGCTTAAAAAGAAATAGTTAGGAAACTCTAAACCCGTACAGAGAAAATACTACTACCACGCCTCGGACTTCGTTATTTCGATAAACTGTTCGTTGTCTACCTTGGGGGGCGGCTCCTCGTTGGCTACCACCACTGTTGTGGCATAGATAGTTTTGATAATTTCAGCGAGCTTTTTGAATCGTATTTTGTGGATTTCGTCAGAGGGGCGATGATAATCTTCGTGGACGCCGGAAAAGAAAAATACAAACGGGATCCCAAGCCGGCCGAAGTTCCAGTGGTCGCTGCGCCGGTAAAACTTATTTGGATCCTTCAGGTCGTTGTATGCTTTATCTAATTCGATATTTCCGGACTTGGCATTGGCCACTTTAACCAGGCTGTCCAGTTCCGATGATATAATTTCGCTACCTATGATGTAAGCATAATCAGTAACGCCTTCCTTTTTATGTGACGAATCCAGCCTTCCGATCATATCAATATTAATATTAGCTACTGTTTTATCCATCGGGATTATTGGATGATCGGAGTAGTAACGAGAACCAAACAAACCGATCTCCTCGGCAGAGACATGCAGGAACAGGACACTTCTTTTTGGTACATGGCCATCTTCTTTGGCCCCTGAAAGTGCTTTCGCAATATTTAAAAGAGCTACGGTCCCGCTTCCGTCATCGTCGGCCCCGTTGTAGATAGAATCGCCGGTAGAATCGGGACGCCCAATTCCCACATGGTCGTAGTGGGATGTAAGCACTACAACTTCATCTTTAAGCTCAGTGTGGCTCCCCTCAAGCAGTGCAACCACATTTTTAGTATGTAGCTCAGGTCGTGAATGGTGTGGTGTGTGTGTCAGTGAATAGGAGGTTTTACGGGGCGCAAAGGTGGTGATATTATCTATTAAAGACTGCTGAAATTTTTTCAGATCCTCCAGATTTGGTCCGACTCCCAAAATATGAGCGGCCATGCTGGGTCTTATCATGTTGTATCCCATCGGCAGGCCACCGGTAGTGTTGTCCCGGTATGCCAGTTTGTAGCTGTTGGGTTCGTTATAACGGACTTGGTTCTTCTGAGCCGTAGCGCGGTATTCATCATCCGTTAACGGAGCGATAATCAGTATGCCTGCTGCTCCCTTCTCCTCAATGATGGTACTGAATCGGGTTTTGCCGTTGATCGAGGGATCGACCAGCGTATCACCATTCACCACATGTGGAACCTGCTGAAACACCATCACCCACTTGCCGGACAGGTCCATCTCTCCCAGATGGTGAACTCCATTTTCGGGATCATCAATACCAAAGCCTGCGAATACGATATTACCCGAAAGAGTATCGCTCCCGGCAAATGATCGTATGAAGTTACCGGTTTTATCTGCACTTTCCACCGAGCGATCTACCAGTGATCCCGCCTTAAAGAGTTCAAAAACTGTACTGTCTCTTTTATGGGCACTTAAAGCAAAATGCTGGAAATAGCTACTGTTGTCCCCGACCGGTTGCAGGCCTAGCTCCCTGTACTGGCTGGCCAGGTAACGGGCAGCTATTTTAAGTCCCTGGCTCCCGGTTGCCCTACCTTTCAGGGAATCGGCCGAAATAACAGAAAGATGAGTTTTTAGAAAAGTTGTATCTATCTGCTGTTGATAAGGGAGGAGTTCTTTAGTATTACTTTTTAGCGTTGCATCTTGAGCTGGTGCAATTTGAGCTACCCCAAAAAGCAGTAGAGCAAGAAAAAGTCCGTAGGATAATTTGTACATAAATATCGATACTCAGGTTTTTAATAGGGGCTTTGGGGATAAAACAAATCCCTCCACCGTACTTAAACGTTAGAGAATAGAGATCAATCCTATCAGCTATTCGGTTTCTGAAGGTCGCATTGATTCACCAAGTATTTCATCAACCGGTCGCAGATCCAGATAAAACTCAGTGGGGTCCTCCTCGTCAATGTAGAGGCTGATCTGCTGCTCTTTCAGCATCTCCAGCGCAGCCAAGAAGGTTACCACAATTTTTGTTTTACTTTGTAGCTCCAGGCATATTGCTTTAAAAGAAGTACGGCCGCTCTGATGCAACTTCTTAAATATATATTCGGTCTGTTCCTCAACAGTAATACTGATTTTTTCAACGTGGTGGCTCTTTGGCTTATTTTCCACCTCGGTCAACACCTTGTTGAAGGCGGCCATCAGATCGAAGATGGTGACATCTTTAAGGGCCTCCCCGGTGGCTTTCTTATCAACTTCATCCACTTCGTGATAGCCCCGATAATGAGCCTTCTGGGCTTCCTCTTCAATGCCCGACATTCTTTCTGCCATCTCCTTGTATCGCTTGTATTCCAGCAGTCGCTGCACCAGCTCGTAACGGGGATCAGTCTCATCCATCCCGTCCTCGTCGGAGTCTTCCTGGGGCAGCATCATACGGGCCTTGATAGACATAAGCATGCTGGCCATCAGGATAAACTCACTGGCCACATCCAGGTCCAGTTCCTCCATCAGATGGATATACTCCAAAAACTCCTCGGTGATGTAGGAGATGGGAATGTCGTAAATATCAAGTTCGTCCCTTTTGATAAAAAACAGGAGCAGGTCGAGGGGACCTTCAAAATTTTTGAGTTGTACTCTGTACATGTATCTAAGTTCTAAATGGGAACAATAAAATCCAAATCACAACATACGAAAATCGGCACTTTTTATTTTAACCGTTAAAATGATTATCGTTGCCCAACGCCGGGAAATTCGTAATACGACTTATTGCTTGTTATGGGGAATGAATCTGTAAGTAAGGGTACTGAGAAAAGCAGTTGGAAAGGGATTAAGAACAGCTTGGGACCGGGCCTGTTGATGGCAGCTGCGGCTATCGGGGTTTCGCACCTTGTACAGTCTACACGTGCTGGAGCCACCTACGGGTTTGCTATGATATGGGCTGTAGTATTAGCCAATATTTTAAAGTATCCTTTTCTTGAATATGGACCGCGTTATGCCATCGCTACCGGGGAGAGCATGATCGAAGGATATAAGCAGCTGGGAAATTGGGCTATCTGGATCTTTATCATTTTTACGATAGGAACCATGTTTATTGTTCAGGCTGCAGTAACGGTAGTAACCGCCAGCCTTGCTGCAGAGTTAACCGGGATTGCGCTCTCACCGCTTACGTGGGGTGCCATACTACTGGCGATTTGTGTTGTGTTGCTTGTTTCAGGCCAATATTCGGCACTGGATGGATCGGTTAAACTGATTATGGTTGTCCTTGCCGTGTCAACCATTGTAGCCCTGGGAGCGGCATTCCTGCAGGGTGGACAACAGGGTGTCACTAACTACTATCCCGATATTTGGGATGTCGCCGGCGTATCCTTCCTGATCGCACTGATGGGCTGGATGCCTATTCCCATCGATGCAGCTGCATGGCATTCACTCTGGTCACTGGAACGGGCCAAGCAAACCAAATACCGCCCCAAACTCAAGGAGTCACTGCTCGATTTTAACATCGGATATATCGGAGCTGCGTTGCTTGCTCTCGGATTTCTGCTGCTGGGAGCCCTGGTGATGTTTGGAAGCGGAGAGGAGTACGCTTCCAGCAGTACCGCCTTTTCAAGCCAGCTTATCAGCCTCTATACCACGAGCCTTGGGAACTGGGCATACACCGTCATTATTATCGCGGCTTTCACTACCATGTTCAGTACCACACTTACGGTCACCGATGCTTATCCCCGCGTTTCGCGTCGCATGCTTGAGGTCATGATGCCTGATCAATTTAATCAGAAGGATAGTCTTCGGGTCTTCCGAATTTTGCTTATTGCCGTTCCCCTTTTATCGCTGGGGGTACTTTACTTTTTGGGTGATCAGTTTACATTAATGATAGATTTGGCAACAACGCTCTCTTTTTTGACAGCGCCGATACTAGCCTATATTAACTATCGCTTGGTGACGGGTGAGACGATGCCGGAGTTTGGAAGGCCGAAGCCGTGGCTTCGCTGGCTGAGTTGGGCGGGGATGGTCTTTTTGACGGGATTCGCGCTGCTTTATCTGTACTGGATAATTCGTTTTTAAAAGCAGGGTAGTGAGTATTAGGTGTTGATTTGTGCCTTTTTAAAACTGTGGAATCCGGATAGTGGATTGTGGATCAGAGGTAAGGGCAACTTCTCTCAACCAACCGGGAGGAATCTCTATTGAAAAGGTTAAGATTTTGCTACCCGGTGGCCGCGTTGGTTTTTAAAAGGGATACGCGGTAGGACTCCCCCTCTTTGGGAGCCATAAATTCATTTTCAGCCACACCATACTTTTCACGGGCGTCGGACAGATCTTTAACCGGCTCCGTCATTCCTTCATCTGCCAGTGGGAATGTGCCAAAATGCATCCCGAGGCTCTGCCGGGCCTGGATATCCCGATGTATCTGGACTGCTTCTTCGGGATTCACATGGATCGGCCGCATAAACCAACGTGGTTTGTAAGCCCCTATCGGTATCAGGGCCGTTTGGATTGGAGCAAATAGTTGTCCGATTTTTTCGAAAAACCCGTCGTAGCCGGTATCACCGGCAAAGTAGATATTGCCTCCGGGCAGCTCCAGCATGTAACCACACCAGAGCGTCTTGTCTCGATCGGTAAGGCCCCGACCGGAGAAATGCTGGGCCGGGACTCCGCTTATGGACAGATCCTGATTATACTCGTGCTGCTGCCACCAGTCTAGTTCCACCGTGTTGTAAATGCCATTTTCTTCCAGGTAGCTGCTTACTCCCAGTGGCACCACAAACAGCGGGTCGTGACGTTCGCTGAGCTCTGTCACGGTGTTGATATCCAGATGATCATAATGGTTGTGACTAATGAGCACCAGATGGATTTCCGGCAATTCTTCAAACTTAATACCTGGCGGCCGCATCCGTTTGGGCCCGATCCACTGGAATGGGCTGGCACGATCGCTCCAGATTGGATCGGTCAGGATGTTTATGCCGTGGGCCTGGATCAAAAACGTGGCATGATTTACAAAGGTGAAAACAGCTTCCCCAGCCTGTTGAGAAGAGGGTTTCGGAACCGTGCCGCAGGGGGCATCTTCCGCAGACAGGTTTCGCCATACGCCCCGGTTCCCGGTCAACGCCCATTTGATAATGTCGATAAAGCCCCGCGCTTTGGAGCCGTTGGGATTTGAAAATCTATTGCCGTTAAAATGATTCGACTTGGGACCCGACGCTTTGGGCGCCGAGATAATAAAATCGACCACAAACGTAGCCAGCGTTAACCCAATAACTATTGCTACAGACCAGGTTATAAATTCCATCTGTTGTTCTGAAATTTAATAATTGTACAAAATCGAAATAGAAAATGTGATGATACAAAAAGAGAAGAAAACTATGTAGCTGTTTTGAACTTTTTTGTAATGATTTATTGGAACCTCTCAATTACAGTATTTTAGAAAATACCGTTCCGGAATTATTTAAGAGTATAGGATACTACCCCGCCATCGCCTCTTCGATTTCATCCCGCTCTTTGGGCACG
>JBEPXS010000248.1:0-5646 GCA_041641755.1 Balneolaceae bacterium | reverse complement strand
CGGTTCCATAGTATGCTTTTCTGAGGCCAGGCTTCCATTAACATTATTGATTTTCTGAATAGATACTTTCCCTTCTTCCAACCCAACCCTGGTATCTTTTTCACTATTGGCAACCACAAACCTGGTACCCATTACTTCAATAACCCCATCATCGGTAATCACTTTAAATGGCGGTTCTTCCCCTTTTTCCCGACTAGTAATATCAAAATAAGCTTCTCCTTCTAAATAAACCTCAGTAACATTACCACGAACCCATCCTGCCGGGTAGTTTATCGAAGAGTTCGCATTTAACGTAATTGTGGATCCATCTGAAAGGACAATTGTTTTCTGTTGTTGGAACTCGGTTTCAATGGTCTTCCACTCAACCTGCGCACTTTCTTTGGGGAGGGAATAAGCTTCGGAAAAAAGAAAATGTGATATAAATCCGGTAGTTGCAGCAATCAAAATTATAGCTGCAATTTTCCAAAATGAACTTTTGCCACTCTTTTTGCTGCTGGCAGACAAATCATGTATCACAAAGTGATTTTTTTTATTGATCCTATTCTCAAGCTGCTCCCATTCAGACTGTTTATTGGAATTTGAGTTTGATGATTGGATAAATTCAATGCCAAGAATATTTTGCTGGGCTTTCTTCGCAAGTTCTTCATTCCGCCGGCTTTTCTGAAGCCACCTGTCCCACCTTTTTACCTCTTCAGGTGAGCCCGTACCCTTTACCCAGCGAATAAAAGAAATATTATTCGATAGATCTTCTACTGAAGAAATTTCAATTCCCATTATATTCCCATCACTTAGAAAAATTAAATATCACCCCATTGGCGAACGCTACTAGTAAAGAGCAAAAGAGTTCGTCGTTGTAATGGACTTTTTTAAAAAAGTTCTTTTTTTCGGTTAAAAACTATCTAATCCCCTTTAGCATTACATGGCCGCCTTTCTGGTGGATACAAAAGTTCTGTCCTCCAACTCATTCTTCAGGCTTTTAACACCATGATAGACGTAATTTCGTGCGGTCTGGTAGCTAACCGCCATTATCTTTTGAATCTCGTTATATCCCATCCCATTGAAAAATTTAAGTATAACAGCCTCCTTGTGTCGGTCAGGCAGTGTATTTAATGCCTGGAGGAGCGCTTTCTTCTGCTCTTTTTTTCTCTCCTGATGAATAAGAACCTCCTCTTTTGTGAACGCTAACATTTCGTATTGTAAAAAGAGGTCTTCACCTTTTACTGCTTTTCTTTCTTTTTTTATTGCTTTAAAAATATCGCGTCGAAGTGACACCCAGAGATAGGCTTTCACAGAAGAGATATCAGCCAAGTGCTGTCTCCTGTCCCAAACTGTATAAAATAGCTCTTGTATGCAGTCTTCTGCCAAGCTTTTGTCTCCACTTACTTTGTAAGCATAATGGTAGAGAGCTGTATAGTATCTCTCAAACAAAATCTTTAAAGCCTGACGATCCCCGGATTTGAGTAAATTCCACAGTTTAACATCTGTAATGTGATCATTCCTGTCGCAGTTGTCCATCTATTTCCCTTCCCCGTTTTGAAGACTAAAAATCCCCGCTATTTTAACGTTAACATTTTAGGTAGGATTTAGAACAGATGCAAAATAGATTTTGGGTTAATTACTTCAAGAATGTAAAAATTACACTTATTTGTGTTTTAATTGAACTTTTCAATTCTGGAAACACTCATGTTATGTTAATTTTACCTGTTGTTTCAAAGATATGATCCTCAAAATCACAAAAATTATTTCAATCCCTAATATGGATTGTTCGAAAAAACTGAAGTTCTATAAAAATCTGTATAAGCTTTATCGAGTATAATTTTCTGAAGTCAAGGCATATTCTTAATATCCTTATTTATTAAGGTGTCATCTCGACCGCAAGGGAGAGATCCTTGTTGAAACGGCATGCCCTGGGTTGGTTAAAAAGATCTCTCATTCCACAGGCTCCATTCGAGATGACTAAGAGGAGCATTTATTATAGGGCTTCCTCAAAAAGTAATGGTTTCCTCTTTCGTATTTCGTATGCCAGAGGTGTTTCTTATTGTGTGAATTAACCACCGACAGCATTCGCCTCGTGCAATAAAGCATATCTGACATAATAAGCGTCATTTAAAAATTAGCTAAGCTTCCCCGAGTCCAGAGAATCCCCGCAGTGAATTACCGCAGGAAGCTGCAGATGTTCCAAAGCACTTGCTAATCTCGTGGCAGAACAGAACAACATCTGGGATTCTTTGGCGGCTTTTTTGGTTCGTTTTTTAGCCGTACAAAAAAATGAACAAGACAAGAAGATAAGAAGCTGCCAGGATTAAGGTAGGTCTCCTCTAACTTATCGTTGGATCTCCCTTTTGGCTTGGTCCGCCTGTAATCGGACACCGTCCAAAAGAGACTCAACAAGCAAGTAGAAGTTAACTCAATTGGTTTGACAGCTACCGAAGGGCTGACCGGGTGAACAGACTAACCGATCTTAGACAGAAATTCTCTAGGTTTTTCGCCTCTTGCTACAAGTAGAGTTCGATTTTTTCTCCGCTGAGCATATGAACCCCTCTTGACCCTCAAATTCTGCACATATAGTGCTATTTTGGTAATCCCTTAAACCGTTTACATTTACTCAAAGCGTGTACTAATCATTCAGGAAAAAAGGTGACACTGCCTCGGCAATGTCACCCATAAGTAAGACAATACAAAGCAGTCGAACAATAATTAAAGAACCTCTGTTTCTCCCGGTACAGGAACAGGATAGTTCCCATTACCATCAGGTAAGACCGGGGGAGTCTCTTCCCAACCCAGTTTTTCGGGAATCAGGCTCTTCTCTGAATTCAGCGCTTCCTTCCAGCTAATCACATCACCGGAATAAGTAGCCATTCTCCCCATCAGCGCTGTGAGCGTGCTTTTTGCCCCATATTCAGTATCATTTATTTGATCGCCATTACGGATAGCAGCAAATAGCTCGTCATGCTCTTGCTGATAGGGATTCGGATCTTTTTCAGTATTGTGGTTATAGATTTCGCTCCCATCCCAACCTTTAAGTATTCCACGATCACCGCTGGTGTCAATGGTACCCTGGGTTCCCTGGAAAAATTCTGCAACCCTGCTCATGGTATTCGGTTGATGCCTGCACTGGCTTGAGATAACCGCCCCACTGGGATACGTGAATTCTACAAAGTGGTGATCAAAAATTTGCCCGTGATCAGGTCCGGTTCGGACTTCACGTCCCCCCATTCCCTGGGCCGACTCAGGATATTCACCGATAAACCAGTTGGCAACATCTATATTATGGATATGCTGCTCCATAATATGATCTCCACAGAGCCAGGTAAAATAGTACCAGTTCCGCATCTGGTATTCCATCTCGTTTTGATGAGGCTTACGCTCTCGTACCCATACACCATCACTGTTCCAGTATACTTGTCCGGAAACGATATCACCGACTTCTCCCCCATTGATACGCTTGATAACTTCCCGGTAACTATTTTGATAATGGCGCTGCAGACCAACCACTACGTTCAGGCCTTTCTGATCTGCTTTCTTGCCGGCTTCCAGCACTTTCCGGACACCCGGTGCGTCTGTGGCAACCGGCTTTTCCATAAATACATGCTTACCAGCATCTATCGAAGCTTCGAAATGGTCCGGACGGAAACCGGGCGGTGTGGCAAGGATGACTACGTCAGCCAGCGCTATAGCCTTTTTATAAGCGTCAAATCCCACGAATTTTTGCTCTTCGGGTACATTGAGTTTATCAGGGTTATCTTTAAATACTTTGTTCAGAGTGTCCAGGCTCTCATCCAGGCGATCACGAAAAGCATCTGCCATGGCCACGAGCTGAACCCCGTCACCTGTACTCAGTGCCTGTCTGGCAGCGCCGGTCCCCCGTCCACCGCACCCAACCAAGGCTATCTTCAACGTTGCCGTTCCTCCAGCATAAGCTCCCGCTCCCACAGGCAGCGAACTCAACAAGAGGCCACCAGCAGCTATGGAAGAGGTCTTACAAAAATCTCGTCTGGAAATCTTACGATTTTCTTTGTTTTTATTACTCATTCTATCCCCGCTTTATTTAGTAAGTTAACTGCTCCACAAAATAATCCCATCGGTGATGGAGCACTGATTGATAATTTAAGCCCGCGCTTTATCCGTCGCAGGCATTCGCATTATATCGGTATCTGATTTTTACACATTCAGTTTAGTTCACTAATTATAATCTTCAATCGCATCTATCCAGTACTGATTCATCTTTTCCTGTGATGGTTTGTCAAGAGGCCGGACAACTCTAAATCCCAAAAAGGGAGCATCGGTGAGCCACCAGCGACTTTTGGGCAACTGAGGATCGCGACGCTTCCATCGTTTTATTGATCCCTCCCTGTTCGCGCAGCGAAGCTCTGAAGGTTCGTCTGCCCAGGATCCACCTCGCAATGAACGGGGATACAGCTCATCCGGAAGAAAAAGTGGATTATCAGACACTTCTCCCTCAAGTTGAGTAAAATAGTTCTCCCGGTACTGGTCCATGGTCCATTCAGCCACATTTCCATGCATATCATACAAACCGAAATTATTGGGATTCTTTTGCCCAATCCGGTGGTACCGGCCTTCACTGTTGGCTTTAAACCATCCGTATTCTGAAAGGTCTGAGGTATCACTGCCAAAGGAATATGCTGTTTCATTACCTGCCCTGCATGCATATTCCCACTCGGCTTCAGTAGGCAGTCGATAAAAGTGTCCTGTTTTGGCAGTCAGCCACTTGGTGAACATAACCGCCGCGTAATGGGTCATATTAATCGCCGGATATCCCTCACGCCCCATCCCGAAACTCATATCCACATACGGTGGCGTAGGCAATGAAACAGCGTCGGCCTGCATCGTAACTTCCCCTGCCACAGGTAACTGCTGCTTTAAATCATCAATTTCTTCTTTGACGAACAGATCGTACTGGTCCCAGGTTATCTCATAGGTTCCCATCCAAAACGAATCCACTTTCACCTTGTGTGGAGGCCCTTCATCTGCTTCATGATTTGGTTTGTCTGCAGCACTTCCCATCATAAAGGTTCCGCCGGGAACAGGAGTCATGGCTATCGCCTCTTCCGAGCCGGATATCGGTTCAGTGTATGTATCAAACTTTTCTGATAATGAGACAGGTTTTAAGCCGATGCGGTATCCGGTAACAACGATGAGCATCCCAAACAATAGACACAAGGCGTCTATTCCAATTTTAGGTAACCGACTATAAATATTCTTCAAAAAGCCTAATCTTTAAAAAATTTGAATTCTTTTTAAATACAACTTAATACAAAAAATAAAGATGGGAAATATCCAAAAATGAGTAACTTCTATATATAAAGAATAAACTGAACCCCGTTTGTAATGGAAGTTTCCCTAGTTACTGAGAATTTTTAACAAATTTTACTTTTCATCCTGATCTATATCAAACCTTAAGTTAAACTCCATCCCTCCATCCTGGCTATTTCCAAAAGAATAAACTCCATTCAGTTGTTTTGAAAGGGTCTGGATCAATGTAAATCCCAATGAACCAGGATTCTCAAAATCAAAATCCTCAGGCAATCCGGTCCCGTTATCTTTTACGTTGAGGGTGACCGTCTCAGACTCCTGCTCTATATCGATCCAGATGCGGCCTTGTTCAGAACCATTAAAAGCATGTTT
>JBEPXS010000247.1:0-5713 GCA_041641755.1 Balneolaceae bacterium | reverse complement strand
AATGATTTCAAATGAGATAAGGGGCTCTTTAGCCCTGTCGTAATGTTCTGTTACTTTCATCTTGCTTATTTAACGAAAACTGTTTCTGAATTTATCAAAGGTAAGAACTTAAACGTAAATAAATAAATTAGAAAATGGATGCTGAAATGAGTGCTATTGGCCGGAATCTATAAGGTTAACACTCAACCTGTCTTGGAGGTCACCTTTTATATACACATCAAGTCTATTCACCCAAACAGCAGAACAAAAATATTGAGTTGAATTTTACGTAATAGCGTAATTATTCGTAAATTTGGGTTCCAAAAACTCGAAGCAACCCATTCATGTGTCTGCAAAGAGAACAATATCTGTTCTTCTGCGGATTATAACAACAGGTAATCAACCGAATGGTGAAGCGCCGGGTTTTTGTGCAACCTTAAGCACCTTACAACCGATTACCGACATATACTGATGAGCTTTAAACAACTTTCCGATCTTCTGAAAGATCGCATCCTTATCTTAGACGGCGCAATGGGCACCATGATCCAGGGATATGACCTGGATGAGGCCGATTTTCGTGGCGACCGTTTTTCCGACTTTAATCACGAGCTGCAGGGAAATAATGACCTGCTCAGCATCACCCAATCCGAGGTGATCAAAGAGATCCATTCGAAGTTTCTGGAGGCAGGCTCTGATATTATTGAGACCAATACCTTCAGCGCTAATCGTATTTCGCAAGCCGACTACCACCTGGAGGATATTGCCTACGAGCTGAATGTGGCCTCGGCCCAAAATGCCCGGGAGGTAGCTGACGAATATACTCGCAAGAATCCCGATAAGCCCCGGTTTGTTGCCGGTGCCATCGGTCCCACAAACAAAACACTCTCCCTTTCTCCGGACGTGGAGGATCCGGGATACCGCGATATTTCGTTCGACCGTCTGGTGGAAACCTATGCTGAACAGATCCGTGGCTTGGCAGACGGCGGTGTTGATATTCTGTTGGTGGAGACGATTTTTGATACGCTCAACGCCAAAGCCGCTATCTATGCCATTCACAAACATGAAGAAGAGACTGGACAAGCGTTTCCGGTGATGATATCCGGTACTATTGTGGACCAAAGCGGCCGCACACTTTCGGGGCAAACAACAGAAGCATTTTGGATCTCCGTTTCACACACAAAGAACCTGCTTAGTGTGGGGCTTAACTGCTCGCTCGGATCAAAACAGATGCGTCCTTATATCGAGGAGCTGGCTGATATTTCGACCTGTTTTACCAGCCTCTACCCCAACGCCGGGTTGCCAGACGAGATGGGTGAATACAATGAGTCGCCCGAGTTTATGGCCGACCAGTTCCGCGATTATGCCGAAAGCAATTTTGTAAATATCGTTGGGGGCTGTTGCGGAACAAGGCCCGAACACATCAAGGCCATTGCAGAAGCAGCCGCGGAGTGCAAACCGAGAACCATCCCCGAACAAAAACCATATCTGCGACTCAGCGGACTCGAGCCTCTGGTGGTTCGTCCCGATACCAACTTTGTGAATGTAGGGGAACGCACGAATGTGATGGGATCGCGGAAATTTCGTCGATTGATTACGGATGGGGACTTCGAGGAGGCGCTCTCGGTGGCACGACAACAGGTTGAAAACGGTGCCCAGATTGTTGATGTCAACATGGACGAGGGAATGCTCGACTCCGAGGAAGCGATGACCGACTTTTTGCAGCTTATTGCCGCCGAGCCGGATATCGCCCGTGTGCCGATCATGATCGACTCCTCCAAATGGTCGGTCCTCAAAGCCGGACTCAAAACGGTGCAGGGGAAAAGTGTGGTCAACTCCATCAGCCTGAAAGAGGGTGAAGAGGAGTTTAAGAAACAGGCACGTGAAATCCTCAATTTCGGGGCGGCTGTCATTGTCATGGCGTTTGATGAGAAGGGCCAGGCCGATTCTTTTGAACGACGCATCGAAATTTGTGAACGCGCATACAATATCTTAACCAACGAAATTGGGTTCGCTCCGCAGGATATCATTATGGATCCCAATATCCTGACAGTGGCAACCGGAATTGAGGAGCATAATAACTACGGCGTTGACTTTATTGAAGCTGCCAAATGGATCAAAGAGAACCTGCCGCTGGCCAAAGTAAGTGGCGGGGTAAGTAATATTTCGTTTTCTTTCCGAGGCAACAACCGCGTGCGGGAAGCGATGCACTCGGCATTTCTTTACCACGCCATAGACGCCGGTATGGATATGGGAATTGTGAACGCAGGGCAACTTGAAGTATATGAAGAGATTCCCGAAAAATTACGGGAGCTTGTAGAAGATGTATTGCTAAACCGCCGTGACGATGCCACCGACCGTTTGCTGGACTATGCTGAAAAAATTAAAGATGAGGATTCCGGTGTCCAGGCCAGGAAAAAAGAAGAATGGCGCGAGAAAAGCGTAGAAGAACGAATCAAACACGCATTAATCAAAGGCATTGTAGACTACATTGTCGAAGATGTAGAGGAAGCCCGCCAGCAACACGACCATCCGATTGAAGTGATCGAGGGACCGATGATGGCTGGTATGGATGTAGTCGGGGATCTGTTTGGCTCCGGAAAAATGTTTCTGCCGCAAGTGGTAAAAAGTGCGCGCGTGATGAAAAAAGGTGTTGCCCACCTGATTCCCTTTATCGAAAAGGAAAAAGAGAAGAATAAAAACAGCGAACCTAAGGCCAAGGTACTGCTGGCCACCGTTAAAGGTGACGTGCACGACATCGGCAAGAATATTGTGGGTGTAGTGCTGCGGTGTAATAATTTTGACGTAATCGACCTCGGAGTGATGGTACCGGCCGACAAAATACTGGAAGAGGCCCAAAAAGAGAAGGTGGATATAATCGGGCTCAGTGGGCTTATCACACCATCACTCGATGAGATGGTGCATGTGGCCAAAGAGTTAAAAAGAGAAAACTTCCGTCAGCCACTCATGATAGGTGGTGCCACTACTTCACGGTTACATACCGCAGTTAAAATAGAACCGAAGTACGATCAACCGGTGGTGCATGTGCTGGATGCTTCCCGCAGCGTATCGGTTACCGGTAATCTGGTATCCAAAACTTTGCGTGATGATTTTGTGCAAGAGACGGCGCAGGAGTACCAGCAGCTTCGGGAACAGCATGCAGGACGATCGAGCCGCAAAAACTACCTTTCGCTGAAGGAGGCACGGGCCAACAAAACCGATATTGACTGGGAAAATGCTCCCATCGTGAAACCCAGAAACCCGGGCATTCATGTTCTGGAGGACTATCCCCTCTCTGAGCTGCGGAATTATATAGACTGGGGTCCCTTCTTCATCACCTGGCAGATGCCGGGACGGTTTCCAAAAATACTGGAGGACGAAAAATATGGTGAAGAAGCCCAAAAACTCTATGACGATGCACAGGAACTACTGGACCGAATCGTAAAAGAACAGCTGCTGCAGGCGAATGGAGTAATCGGTCTGTTCCCGGCCAATAGTGTGGGTGACGACCTTGAGCTCTACACGGATGACTCCCGAAACAATGTCAAAACCGTGCTACATACTCTGCGGCAACAGTCCGAAAAACGACGCGGAGAGCCCAACAAAGCGCTTTCCGACTTTGTGGCACCGAAGGAAACAGGCATCAAGGATTATGCAGGTGGTTTTGCAGTAACGGCCGGACTGGGATCACAGAAACTGGTTCAACAATTTGAGAAGGAACACGACGACTACAGTGCCATTCTCACCAAAGCGTTGGCCGACCGCCTGGCCGAGGCTTTTGCCGAACTGATGCACGAAAAAGTACGAAAGGAATACTGGGGATACGCACCGGATGAAAACTTCAGCAATGACGAACTTATTCGTGAAAAATACACCGGTATTCGTCCGGCGGCCGGCTATCCTGCGCAGCCCGATCACACCGAAAAAGATATCCTGTTCGACCTGTTGAATGTACAACAGAATGCGGGCATCGAGTTGACAGAATCATACGCCATGACACCGCCTGCCTCTGTAAGTGGTCTCTACTTTGCACATCCGAAATCGACCTATTTTAATGTGGGTAATCTCAAGAAAGATCAGATCAAGGATTACGCCCGGCGAAAAGGAATGGAAGTAGAAGAGGTAGAACGGTGGCTACAGGCCAACCTGGAATACGATCCCGATTAGAGGTAACAAGTACGAAATAAATCATTAATGTCGTTATCCTAACATAGCGTCAGTTCGATTGTAATTTTCTGAAAATCAAGCATACCCTTAAAACCCTGTTAAGGGGCCACCTGGACCGCTAGGCTCCATTCAAGATGACAAGGGATAAGCATTTATTTCTATTCTTATTTAGTCATCTTAACATAACCTGAACTCGGGTTAAGTGTTTGCTAACTATTCCTTCTTATGCATTCAAGCCCTATTTGAGTTGTTCATTCTTTTCGATAAGAGACAAAAATTATACAGTCGGATATTTCTACTTACTTAATAGCATATCTTCTTTGAGTGTCCCTTTTGGAACGGCCCAAAAGGGACGAAAAGGCCGCCGGGGAATCGTAGATGTTGTTCTGGCTATACCGTTGATAGTATTCCATACTTTGGACCACTCGTTGCTTCTAACATGATTTTTCCCGCGATTCCCCGGACCCCGAATTGATGCCATTTTCAAATCTAATGCATATTCATCCAGAAAAGTCTCTGCCAAACAATAGGGTTATAGCAGAAGATAGAAAATGGAAGAATTTACTGTCCGAAATCGGGTTGGCTTCTCACTCGTTCAGCGTTTCGGTCGTAGTCAAACCGATTGAGTTTTAAATTCTTCTTGGGTTTTTGGTTCGTTTTGGGCCAAGCCAAAATGAACACCACAAAAGACAGATTAAGCAAAAAATTAAAACTGCGACTTCTCATCCTGTTGTCTTGCTCATTTTTCCGATGAGGAAAAACTCCGACTGTGGTCGGGCCTAACGAAGGGTCGTCCAAAAAAACGTCGAGAAAGTGAGCAGAAATGGATTCTTCACGCTCCGGCTCCGGTCACTCGGCCACCAAAAACTTCAAAGACCGGAAAAGATGCACTATGTTAGCTCCTTATCTCCGTTTTTAGCCCGAGCTTACGTTGATATAAGTTGTTTATTATCTTGAGTCATTCCCTCGCATGAAAATGTAATTTCGTTTCTGTCGCACACTGTTTACTCTGTGGGTGAGCTACAACTAAAATAGAGAGGTTATGGTACCACGACTGCGATACCAGCTACTGTTAATAGCATTGCTTCTGCTACTCTCTTCGTGCACACCAGAACCCGTATTCCGGCTAACTCCCGAAAAAAATCCCTCCATATACCATCAGGGTACCGAATATATTACCTTGGAAAAGAATGGTATCTCTGTAACATTAGCCTATTACCGGCATCTGCAGGATATGATTGCGATGGATGTCGAGGTATTGAACAGAAGGCACGAGCCTATACGTGTAGATCCGGTGCAATTTGGAGCTATTGCAATGGGAGACCATGCCGATTCAACATTCACGGATTTTTTAGACCATAACTGGGCTTATAATCCTGAAAAAAGATTGCTTGAAATTGACAAGGCGATATCCCGTAACCACGCTTCTCAAAAGACGGAACAGGGTCTCTATCTAACCACCGTAGCTCTCTCCGCAACAGCGGCCATACTTTCTGATTCTGAACATGACCGGCAACAGTTCGAAGAGGAAGCACAAGAAGACTACGTGGATCATAAAATAAGGGAAGCC
>JBEPXS010000246.1:0-5717 GCA_041641755.1 Balneolaceae bacterium | reverse complement strand
CTGTCGAAAAATGAATGTCGCTGAATAAACGGATTCTTTCCCGTTCTCAATTCGGCTGCGAAGCTGCTGTATATCTCTGATCATTGTTTAATAAATTTCTAATCGAATTCTAAACTCAAAAAAGCTGAATTTCAGAAATCTGACTCGTATTTCCTAATTTCCAGATGGCTTTGAAAAGCAATGGTTTTACAAAGCTCTTCTTCTATTTTCGGGGTGGTGTAAACCGCTCCGGTCCTTCCATCACAACACCCAGCGGTTCCAGGCGGTGTATAATTTCAATCGTCTCGCTGTGCTCTTTAAGTACATCTTCAAGTCGCCGGTATACCTGGGGAGCTTCGTCCAGGCCACCACCTCTCAGCTCCACACCCTTATCCTCAAGCCATTCATAAATCATGTGTGGTTTTACGGCTGAATTGCTCAGATCCCGTCCGCGATAATTTCCCTTTGCCTCAGTGCGAGACATCACCCGTCCGGCACCATGTATTGTAGAATAGAGTGCCCGACGACTCACCTCCGACTCCACTCCTTCAATAATGACCGAGGTATCTCCCATGCTTCCTCCCACAAAACCCTGCTGACCAGGGAATGCGGGTGTGGCTCCCTTTCGCACAACGATCAACTCTTCCCCGTCATGCTCCTCTCTCCAGGCAAAGTTATGGTTGTTGTGAACTTTATCTAAAATTTCCGCATCAAACGCATCGGCAAGGGTGTAGCAGACCCACTCCCGGCCCAGGTAAGCATAGCGGCCAGCCAGGTTCATAGCAGCAAAATAAGCATCTCCAAGCGGGGTGGAGAGGTCCAGCAGCACTTCTTTTTGTTCAAATTTGTCACCCCATTTTTTACCCTGGGACAGATTCATAAATCCCTGCGCCGTCTGGTAACCGAAACCACGGCTTCCAAAGTGAACGCCGATCCATATATGCTCTTCTTCATCCTTAAACAGATCCACATAGTGATTGCCTGAACCGACAGTCCCCAGCTGATCACGGGCTTTCTTTTTTAGTTTGGACTTCGTTTTCTGATCTGGGAAGGCATCCCACTCGGGGGCATCGAAAAATTCATGATCTTTGGGAGCATCCGGATTTGAACCGCCCAGTCCAAATACGATATGCTCTTCAACCAGATCCAATGCTTCCGTTACATCAAAGTTATTGGTCTTTTTGTCGAGCTTTACCGCCATGTTTCCGCATCCTATGTCAAATCCGACACCGACCGGAGAAACTTTATTATCGTAAGCGGCAACCCCGCCAATCGGCATAATGTATCCCAGGTGACCATCGGCCATAAGGGCTCCACGCTCAGCCCGCATCAATACATTTTGATACTGTTCAAGCGTCTGCTTGTCATGATCGCCAAAAACAGGATTTTCTTCAGTCATAATTAGAATAGATCATCTGTTTTAGAGTTAATATAATAAAGTAAACAAGTTCCCCATTTTGAAGCGAATCATCTGCATAAAATGGTTGTTAACACTTAAACCTGTGATGGGTTAAATTGAACTAAATTTGGAGGTGCTTATGATTACAAGAGACATCATTCTGAACATTATTGAAAATGCCCGTGAAAATAGTATTTCGATTTATCTGCCTACTCACACTTCGGGCGAACAAGTTCAGCAGGATCCCATCCGCCTGAAGAATCAATTGAGTGAAATTGAAGATGAATTATCAGCCTCCGGAATGAAGAAAAACGAAATTATTCAGCTGCTGGAAAAACCGAGAGGATTGTTGGATCAACCCCAGTTTTGGCGGCACAACGATAAAGGATTAGCCCTGTTTATTACAGAAGATTACTTTGAATACTTCAGAGTCCCGCTGGATTTTAAACCGCGGTACCTGACAGGCAAAGAATTTTTAGTAACGCCACTCATTCCAATGATTTCACTTGAGGGTACCTTTTGTATTTTAACACTCAGCCAGAAGAATATCCGGCTTTTGAAATGTACAAGAGAAAGCGTCGAAGAAATTAACTTGGAAGATTCCCCTTCAAGTCTTGAAGAATTTTTAAAGTACGACGTCAACGAACCTCATCTGCAGCACCATTCAGGATCGGTAGGAGACGGTATTGCAATATTTCATGGCCAGGGAGGCGCGCGCGATACCAACACTGAAGAGATTATAAATTACCTTAAAACGATTGAAAATGACGTCACTTCTATGCTTCGAAAACGTATTGATCCGTTAATTCTGGCAGGCGTAAAAGAAGCAGCCGCGGAATATCGCAAGGTGAATCACTACAGTCGGCTGTTGGACAATCATATATCTGCCAATCCTGATCCCAAAAGCAATGAAGAAATTCGGAATGAAGGCTGGCAGATCATCCAGTCCTACTTTCTGAAGGATATGTATGCCGATATCGAACGGCTTGGTGACCTCTCGGGCAGCGACAAACGATCGGATAACCTCTCCTCAATAGTTGAAGGAGCCTATTATGGAAAAGTAGACTCCCTGTTTATACCAATAGGTGAACACAGCTGGGGAAACTTTAATGAGGAAAAGGATATTGTTCATCTCAGCGAGGAAAGACAGAATGGCACGCACGATCTTATTAATCTTGCCGCTATCAAAACGATTACCCAGGGTGGCGATGTTTATGCTCTTAAAAAAGAGGAGATGCCAAACAACTCTTCCATTGCTGCAATCTTCCGTTACTAATAACCATAGACCTTGATCTATGTGCGACGCACTTTTGAAGTGCGTCGCACATTATTTATTAATACCATCCGAGCTTAAAGCCCCAGCGCCCAATATCGTAGACAAAGGCGATTCCCCAGTAAAAAACGAAATAAGCTCCACCCCCCAACAGGGCTAAAGCTGTAAGCATACGGGGTTTATGTGGCTTTTCAGTAGACCAGCGCATCATTTTATCTCCCGCAAAGTAGACAAGGGCAAAAAACAAAAGCAACAGTACGGTAATCTGGCCGAGCCCATGTATAGCCATAACAATGGCTCCATAAGTGGGGCTCTGGGCTGTTGCTGCATAGGTAAGAAATTCACGGAATACCGGGAAAGGTCTTCCCACGGCAAACAGTCCGACTAAAAAACCCATCAGTGCCACCTTTGTAGTGGGTGAACTGAAAAATTCCTTGGTCACGGGTGAAAATTTTTGGGTTATTTTTTTAAAAAAGCCCAGTTCAATAAATCCCCACAAAATCATGATTACACCTATCATCGAAAATACAGTCTGTGCCTGAGCAATACGGACCGGGCGTTCATTGATGGCTGAAACTCCATCCGGACCCAGAAATCCCACGAATATTCCATAAGCTGCTCCGACAAGAACTACCGGCGTTACAAAAGCTATAATTGCTGAGATAGCCGATTGTCGCGTATTCTCCTTATCAGCCGAACAAGCCAGGCCCGGGATCATGGCAAACGCTACACAATTACACGCGGTAAAAGTTGCAGCCAGTCCTGCAATAGCAGCAAATATAAATCCGAAACCGCCACCATTTTCATTATATGTGCCGGCAAGCGAACTCGTATCCCCGATTGTATTTCCAGCCACGATATTTTTTCCAAAGCCATCCACCAGATGATAGTTCCAGAACCCTGCGATCAGGACTCCCAGAAGCATGACACCGGTGGCCCACAAAAGCCGTTTTCTTGTCTTGTATTCCTTGACGAAAGAATCCTCAACAGTTGGTGTTTCTTTTTCATTTGTCATAGATATTTCCCCATAGAGTTATTTGAATTTAACCTTCACTGTTAACTTAAAGCTAGTTCCCTGTTTTTTTAGAAAAACTGAATCACTCCTTTTTTATTACCAATGAAAGGTATGTGTATATTTCACCAAAACTGTTCGTGCATCTGTCCGCGGTAGGGTGGGATCAACCCGCTGGCGGTTGGTATTTATCCCTTCATTATATACAATCCATAAGTCTTGCCCATCCCTGAAATTGTACCTGAACCGGATATTTGCCGCAATTAAATTTGCGGAAGAATTCAATTGCAAAAATGCATTTGTTGACAGGTGCGTATTTAAAGCAGTTCGGACTTTCAATTGTCCAACATGAACGGCAAACCAATCCTCTTCTGAAGGCAAGTCAATCAAATTATAAAGATATGAGGCCTCCAGTTCAAAGTGTTTGGAAATATTCCAGGTGGGTGAAAGATTTGATGTGAATCTCCATCCCCCATAATAAGTTCCGATATCTGCTTCTACACCCGTACGAAATAACTGGCTCGATCCCATCTGGTAACCTGCCACCCCACGGATAAACTTATATTCCCCCGGTAATATTTCAGTCCGGCCAAGGAGAGGTAACGGTTCACGAATATCTTCATAATGCCAGGTTAAGCTGGTGTTTATACGATCACCAAGTTTCGTTGTCGCATTCCATTGTGGTCCTGCCACTACCGATTCTAAATTGTGATTTGTTGCACTCCAATATGCAGCACCCTTTAATTGAGCAGAATGCCACAATAACGGTGAGTCTTGCTGTGGAAGCCACCCAAATTTCAGCAATTGCTCAAAATGATAATAGTTGAGTCTGGGGACAAAACCGATGCCGGGATGATAAGCTTCACCGGAACGGCTTGCGGTTGTTTCCCAGGCGAAGCCCTCCCTTGTCCGACGTTCCCAAAACATACGCATTCTTGAGGTAGCCAAAGGGGAGAGGTCACGAGTTTCTTCATCCACCGACTGGGCGAAGGCCCAGCTAAGATAATCATCTCCCTCCAGCCGTATTGATCCATCAACGCCATACGCAAGATTGTATGAGCCATCCACATCTATTCTTGATGTTCCCATAGCCCCAACATAAGAATAAGGGTTTACGACCTGCCGGCGAAGTCTTAATACGCCAAAATTTTCTGATGGCAGATTCTGGTACTTGTCGGTCTGCATATTCAACAGACCGATATCCCATGAACCGACGCGGCCTGTTAGCCGACCTCCAGCCAGGATTGTGATTGGCTCCCCCATACCTGACAACCCGATACGACGGCTGTGGAAGAGCCTGCCATTACCACCCGTATTAAATTCAAACACCCCAGAACGCTCCTGGAAAAACTGTCTTTTCTCTGGAAAGAAGAGATTAAAACGGGTCAGGTTTACCTGTTGATCGTCTGCTTCAACCTGGGCAAAATCAGTGTTTACGGTAAGGTCAAGCGTTAAATTATTATTGATACCGTATTTAATATCGAATCCAGCATCCATCTCATGATTATCTGCCCTGGAATAGCCGGTCTGGTTTTCATTCAAAAGATACTCTTGGTCCATTCCACCTTTAAGATAGGGAGTAACATGGACGGGTCGTTTGCTATAGACATCATTGAAAACAACCTTTCGGGCAAGCGAAGGTTTAAAATAAGCACGCGCGATGTCTGCCGGAACCTCGGGAAAAGTAATCCGTTCATTTTTCCGGGAAATACCTCGCTGAACATAGAGTCCCATAACTACCCGTCCGTTTTGATCCTGAAAGCCAATGCTTGAAAACGGGATGCGTACTTCTGCAAACCAGCCCCGGTCGTCAATGTGGGTTTCTACTTTCCAATAGGTGTTAAAGTCTGCATTAAGTGCATTGGGACCTTCACCATCATTTGATATTGAGGCATCTCTCTTTGCACCAGAGGGAGTTATTGTGAATCCCAGTGCAGATTCATTGTTGTTGTACGTATCCAGCAGAATATGGAAGAGGTCGTCCCCGCTCAACCGGTCTCGGTATAGCGAGTTGACCCGTATTTTAGAAGATTCTGAGTCAAAAGCCCGGATCG
>JBEPXS010000245.1:0-5718 GCA_041641755.1 Balneolaceae bacterium | reverse complement strand
CCCAACACCAAGGGTTGAGCCGGGGATTGTTCCGCCTGGACTGGCACTTGAAGAAAAAATGCTGTAAAGAAAGATAACAATAGTGCCATTTTATTTTATAGTCCCACCTTATTTTTCCAGTTAAATTTTCACCAGCACGAATATAGATCATATAGAATAAAATGACAAGTGGGTGACGTTATAAATAAAATTTAACAGGTAAATCCATCCGCCTAAGTTTATCCTTGCTCTCTTAATTTTTTACGGTAGCAGAAAGAGAAGAGCTATTCTGAATGAATTATTACCTTTTCAGAAGGCTTTGCAAAACCGCTGTTTTGCTCAATTTCTGTATTTTCGTTTTTAAATAATTTTTCAATCTCTTTCTTTACAAAAGAGTTCTGAATTGCGTAATTGCATAGATAAATAATGCCACTCAAATCAAAAGTAAATTTTCGTTATGCTGAAACGAATTACCTCGATGCTATTTGCCTTATGGGTTACATTCGGAATAGCCAACGCTCAAAATCCGGCTGATGCTGTGGCCGAGATGGACTACTATCTTCCGGATGATGTGACTTATAACTCTTCGATACCTACCCCGGAGGAAGTACTCGACATGGTACCGGGTGAGTGGCATGTGCGTCACGATCAATTGGTAAAATATATGTATACCGTTGCCGGGGCTTCCGACCGTATCACCATCCGGGAGATTGGTCGCACCTATGAAAACAGGCCCCTGCTGGTATTGACGGTGACCTCTCCTTCTAACCATTCCAACATTGAACAGATCCGAAAAAATCATGTTGCATTGACCAATCCGCAACAGTCGGGCAACCTGAATGTCGAAGAGATGCCGATAATAACCTATTTGGGGTACAGTATTCACGGGGATGAATCCAGCGGTTCCAATGCGGCTCTGCTGGCAGCCTACTACCTGGCAGCCGCGCAGGGTTCCGACATAGAAGAGACACTTAATAATACAGTAATCCTGCTCGACCCCAGTCTTAATCCCGATGGGCTAAACCGTTTTGCACACTGGGCCAACACGCACAAAAGCAAGACCCTGGTAGACGACCCCAATAACATGGAGCAGAACCAACCCTGGCCCACCGCACGTACCAATCATTATTGGTTTGACCTGAATCGAGACTGGATGTTGGTACAACACCCTGCAAGCCAGGCCCGGATCAGGATGTTTCACCAGTGGAAGCCCAACATTCTGACCGATCATCACGAGATGGGTACCAATGCCACCTTCTTTTTCCAGCCGGGAATTCCCTCACGAACCCATCCACTGACCCCGGAGCGCAATCAAAATCTTACAGGAGCGATAGCGGAATATCACGCCGAGAAGCTCGACCAGCATCAACGGCTTTATTACGGCAAGGAGAGCTATGACGATTTCTATTATGGTAAAGGATCCACCTATCCCGATATTAACGGAAGCATCGGCATCCTGTTTGAACAAGCCAGCTCTCGCTCGCATGCCCAGGAGAGCATTCATGGGGTGCTCAAATTCCCGTTTACAATCAAAAATCAGTTTCTAACAACCCTTTCTACATTGGAGGCCGTACAAAACCTTCGGACTGAAATTCTAAATCATCAACGGACTTTTTTCCAGGAAGCCCGGCAGCAGGCTGAACGTTCCTCAATTAAGGCCTACGTGTTTGGGACGGAAGATGACCAGGCCCGCAGCTACCATATGGCAGAAATGATGAGTCGCCACGATATTAAAGTCCATAAACTAACCGAAACCCTGACAGCAAACAGTGAAACCTTTGAAGCCGGTTCTTCTTATATCGTACCTACTGATCAGCAACAGGTACGGTTCATCGAGGCACTGTTTGAACGACGAACCACGTTTCCTGACAGCCTGTTCTACGATGTATCAGCCTGGACGATGCCCTATGCCTTCAATGTGCCATTTGCCGAGCTGAGCAGCCGGGCCTTTAACTCCGGCCAACTGGGAGAACAGGTACAGATAGAAGAACTACCCAGCGGAGAAGTGGTGGGTGACAAAGCTGAATATGCCTACCTGTTTGAATGGGATGAATACTATGCTCCCCGTGCTTTATACCGAATTCAGAACAAGGATGTACGGGTAAAAGTAGCTTCAAAACCGTTTACTGCTATCACCTCAAATGGAGTCCACGAATTCGATTACGGAAGCATCATTGTTCCAATAGGCCCCCAGGATGTTGAAGCCGAGGAAATTCACCAGTGGGCACAGACCGCCGCTGAAAAGGATGGTATTACGGTTTATGCAATCGGTACCGGGCTAACCCCTTCCGGTATTGATTTGGGCAGCAGATCATTTGAGGATATCGACAAACCAACTGTAGCTATTATTTCTGGTGAAGGTACAAGCGAGTACGAGGTGGGAGAAGCCTGGCACCTGCTTGATCAACGCTATGGGATGCCCGCCACATTGCTCACCAAAGATCACCTGAGTTCAACGGATATCAGCAGGTACAATGTAATTGCTATGGTAAACGGGCAGTACAGCGAACTCTCCGATCAAACTGTTAAAAAACTCAAGAATTGGGTTCAGAGTGGCGGAACACTCATTACTACAAAATATGCCACACGGTGGGCCAGCCGAAATAAGCTGCTTAATGTTAATTTTGTTAACGATGAAGAAAATAAAAATAAAGAAGAAACGAATCTTAAACCCTACGCTTCAATGGATCGGGCCCGGGGAGCACAATACATTGGCGGAGCTATTTTCAATACCGAGCTCGACCTCACCCATCCGCTGGGTTACGGTTACAACGATACCGACCTAACGGTATTCAGGAACAGTACATTGTTCATGGAGAAGTCTGACAACCCATACGCTACCCCATTACGCTACACCGAAAATCCGCTGGCAAGTGGCTATATATCGGAAGAAAATGAGGAGAAGCTGAGTGGGACCGCCGCTATCGTAGTCGGACGTTTGGGAAGTGGCAAGGTGATTGCCATGACCGACAATCCCAATTTCCGGGCGTTCTGGTATGGTACCAACAAACTGTTTGCGAATGCTATTTTCTTCGGTCAAACGATTAGTGGCTCATCGGCCAGTGATTACTAATTTAACGTGAGGGTCAAGAGTTTGCTATCTAACGTGAGTTCGATATATGAAAATTATGCTGGAACGACTTCTCAGTCATCTCGAATGGAACCTGTGGAATGAGAGATCTTTGTTGAAAAGAGCAGCTTTTTTCAACAAAGATCTCTCCCTGGTGGTCGAGATGACTGCCTCAAAGGAAATAATAAGCTTAATAAATACTCCAAAAATTATATCGAACTCACGTTATCTATTTTTTTAAGCCAAAATGAACACTCAAATAAATAGATTGTGCAAAAGGTTAAAATCTTGACCTCTTATCGTCTAGTCTTGTTCATTTACTCGATTAAAAAAGAATAAACAGGACAGAAAAAGTTGTATACCAAGCTCCTTTGGCACTTCTACGACCGCATCTCTATATTCGGGCACAGCTCAATTTAATACGAACTATCATGGATCGGTCAGAACTAACAATACTGGATGTCATCCGAAGTCTGCTGGGTATTCTGGTTTTCTTCCTTGTTTTTCTAGTCGCTACACCCATCATTGCCCTGACGATACTATTCTCCTTCGGCAAACTGACCAATTTCTTGATGGAACAAGTTGGGCCGCTGATGATGAAACCTGTATTTGTGGCCTCGGGTATCCGATTCAGGATTCGTCAGCATGGAGAAGCTGTTGACGAGCCGGCGGTCTATTTAGTTAACCACAGTTCGACAGTGGACCTGCTTACCATTATAGGGTTGGGACTTCCTCGTATACGGTTTGTAGCAAAATGGGAGCTACAATATAACCCGCTATTTTTTATTGTTGGTCACGGTACCGGGCAGGTTTTTATTAAACGAGAGGACAGCAAGAAAGCCGTTGAAACGCTTCAGAAATCATATCGTCGTATTAAAGAAAATCGCCTGTCGGTATTGATGGCGCCGGAAGGTTCGCGGAAGCATCCCGGAATAATCGGACCTTTTAAAAAAGGACCGTTCCACATGGCATTGGATCTGAATTATCCCATTGTACCAATTTACTTTGAAGGGAACCGGGAGTTAAGTGCAGGAGGTTCTCTTTTTACAAAATCCGGTGAGGTAACAGCCCATATCCATTCTCCGATCAATACCTTTGACTGGAGTAAAGAAAACCTGGACCAACATATTAAGGAGGTGCGAAAACGTTATCTTGAATGGGCTGATGTGGAACATGATGATGTTAGGCCATTAGCCTGATTCATTACAAATACTGTAAATAACGCATTTACCGGTTAAAATTGTGGATTGGCTTCCGTTAAGGGGAGGTTCAATCTCCCTAAATCCCTCTTACCGCCGGTAGTCGGTCGCGGCTCCTAGAGGGACTTCTTAGGAGCGGCCGTAATAGTCTAATATTTAGTTTCAAATGAGTTCCTCCTTGGAGAATAGCCTGTCCGCCTGCCGGCGGAAGGACAGGAGGATTGATCCAGTATTTGTGGGTTGGAGGTTTATATAAAGTAACTAACCTGTAAACATGTTAATAAACAATCAATTCAAATAATTAATGGGTAGTATACTGAATATTGAGATAAAAGCTCGATGTGATGACCCCGATCGGATTCGAAGATTACTCAAAGAACGTGGTGCCGATTTCAAGGGAGTCGACCACCAGGAGGATACCTACTTCGTAGTGCCGGAAGGTCGGCTTAAGCTCCGGGATGGGAGCATCGAAAATAACCTCATCTTCTACAGACGGGACGACATCCCCGATGCTAAAACATCCGATATCGAACTTGTTCCAATCGAAAATACAGAGGCACTAAAATCACTCCTGGCATCTGCCTTTGATATTAAGGTGGTGGTAAGTAAAAAGCGTGAGATTTATTTCATCGGCAATATAAAGTTCCATATCGATGAGGTGGAAAAACTCGGGAGCTTTGTGGAGATTGAAGCGATCGATGAAAATGAGAATATTGGTGAGCTGACCCTGCGACAGCAATGTAAGTTTTACAGGAAATTGTTTGAAATAGCGGATGAAGACCTGGTGGCTCTTTCATATTCTGATATGTTGTTAGAACGTAATTAACATTCTTGTTTTTACTTTATGTCGGCAAGCTAAAATTTTTATAATTACGGTTATTTATTTAAAGTATAGTTGATTTCAACGGTGATAGAATAATCCGGGCTAACAATAGGGAACAGATTTATGTGGGTTGGGATTTTCCCCTTCCGTAAAAGTGTAATTTGGCTGCAAAGGTTGGTATCCAAGATGTACAAGCTATTGTCTGCGAACCTGAAGTCAATCATTTAAGTTTATAGAAAAAGAAAAAAATTATGGGTAAAAAATATATTCTTTCATTCGATCAGGGTACAACCAGCTCACGAGCTATTCTCTTTGATAAAAAGGGGAGCATCGTTTCAATAGCTCAGAAAGAATTTGAGCAACATTTTCCCAAGCCGGGGTGGGTAGAGCATGATCCCCAGGATATCTGGTCGTCGCAGGTGGCAGTGGCTGCCGAAGTTGTTTCCAAGGCGGGAATCAAAGCCAAAGAAATTGCCGCTATAGGTATTACCAACCAGCGTGAGACTACCGTAGTCTGGGAACGTAAAACCGGGCAGCCGGTGTACAATGCGATTGTTTGGCAGGATCGCCGTACGGCATCAATGACCGATCAGTTGGAGGAAGATGGACTCGGAGAGCTTTTTCAGAATAAAACGGGGTTGGTGCTG
>JBEPXS010000244.1:0-5764 GCA_041641755.1 Balneolaceae bacterium | reverse complement strand
CCCGGATCTGGCAACCGACGCTCTGCCCCGGATTAAGACCCCGACACTGTTGTTAGTAGGTGGACTTGACAGGGAAGTTCTTGAACTCAACGAATCCGCTTTCAAAAAACTATCATGTGCAAAACGACTATCTGTTATTCCCGGTGCTTCACATCTCTTTGAAGAGAAAGGAAAACTTGAAGAGATGACTGGCCTTGCCGCTGAATGGTTCTTGAAATACCTATATGAGTATCCGAAAGAGATCACAAAAGACTTCATAGACTAGCCAATGAAAAAGAAGAAGGGAAATATCTTTAAACGGGAAAGGACTCGCATATTCGAAGATAAACGAGTTGACGTTTACCGTGAAAAGAAAAAATACAAAGATCCAACCAGATGTCCCGACTGTGGTGCACTTTTTTTAAAAGGACGATGGACTTGGGAAACATAGCAGCGGGAACCAATGAAACGTTATGTCCTGCATGCAAGAGAATCGAAGACAATTATCCGGCAGGCTTTCTTAAACTCAACGGCCCAGATCAAAGGGATAGGTGTAGGTGATCGAATCAGGATATCGGCGCCATCGATCTCAGATAGCTTAATTACGGGACAGGTGGATAGTATGGCTCAAGATATAGTCCGGGTTACAAACAAATCCCCTAAATATTCCCAGACGGAGATCCTTCTGGATACGATTGAGCAACTGGAACTGCGGAAGGAAGTCAGACAAGCGGGTCGTGGCGCGCTCGTCGGTGGTGGCATAGGCGCTTTAACCATTGGAGTCATTGTTATGGCATCTAATGAACCTTCCGATCCCGATGAATGGTGTATTATAGAATTCACCCCGGCAGAAGCATTTCTGGTAGGAGCAGCTATTGGAACTGTATCCGGCGCCTTAATTGGGGCGGCCATAGGTAGCTCAAAAAAGACAATGAAATGGAAAAAGATACGCTTTGATATTGCTGCTGAACCGATAGCAATGAACTACTTAAAACTGGGTTCCGCTCCCGGATTCACTTTAAAATGGTCTCTATAAGGGTGTACAAGTAATATGTTAAAACGAAAATTTCTATATGATTTTGGAGTCTCCCAGGATGATCCCGGGAGCGAACTGAAAGCACTGAAGCCGATTCCGGGAGATCGAATGTTGTGTATCGCCAGCGCAGGAGAAGTACCACTGGAGTTGCTGGTAAACAGTCATGCATCGATTGCAATTGATGCTGTTGATATAGCGGAATCACAGCTGTATCTATCAAATCTCAAACTAAAAGCTGCGGTAACGCTGAAGACCGAGGAAGCGGCCCGTTTCCTCGGGTACCTCTCTTCAGACCGATCAACCAGAATAGCCTGGTTTGAGCAGATAAGGGATACACTGCCCGAACAAGAAGTGAGCTTTTGGCTGGAGAACCCGGAGGCGTTTGAACATGGGCCGATCCACCTGGGAAGGTATGAAACATATATTGCTCGTTTTGCCCCATTGGGACGATGGTTGTTGGGAGGCTATAGTAAAATGCTGGGACTATTTGAAACGACAGACATTGAAGCCCAAAAGGAATATTTCGATCATACACTGCGGACGGGCTTGCTGAAAAACCTTTTCAGGCTGATGTTCCATCAGCGTCTTTACCGTAGAGGAGGCATAGCCGAACAGGGCTTGATACATATGAGTGAACAGAATATCGGCCTGAGGTTCTACGCTAAGTTTAGGGATTTCTGCACTAATACACCGGTCCGCGAAAACTGGATGCTCCAATTCGTACTGTTCAACCGCGTGCTATTTGAGGAAGCGCTACCCTCTTATCTAAGCTCGGAAGGTAGAGAACGATTACAAAATGAACAGGACCGTCTTCAGTTTATCAAAATACCATACACCGATATCCTGAAAGCTGCTGACCGCGGCCATTATAACAAGTTTGCACTTTCCAACGTCAGTGATTGGCTGAAGGAAGATGATTTTATGACGTTAATGGACATTATTTCCGAAAGAGCCGGTGACAACGCCCGGGGGTTGATCCGGTATATACATTCGTCCGGGATCATTCCTTCGGAACTGCCGGATAATATTAAGCTCGATCATACACGGGGTGATAAATTCCTGGAACAAGACCGGTTTCCTTTTTATAACCTGATACCTTTTGAAGTAGAAAATAATGGAGACAGAGCGCCTGAATAATCGAACAGTGGATCTGTCTAACGTTGAATTACGAGTACTGGGACAGGAGTGGAACGAAAAACTCCTGCGCTTAACCAGGGAATCCCCGGTGGAAGCTGGCAAGTTCCGGATCTATTTCGATCGCTCACCCGATATTTTCGCTATACCCAGATTGACCTCGTACAAACACAAGTGCCTGGGGCTTTTCAGGAATAATGAGCTCCTTGGGTATGTGTTCGCATCTTACCAAAAACTGTATATAAATCAACGCGTTACCGATGTAATATACCTTGGCAACATGCATGTATTCCAAAAAGGCCTAGGAAAAAAATTCCTGAAATTACTATCAGATCGCTTGTCCGGGATGATCCCCAAAAACAGGCGCGTTAAATTCATTTATGCCTATGTAATGGAGCAAAATATTCCTGCAATGAAGCTGTCTGCCCACGGTTTCTTTTCTTCTAGGGTTATCGGTCAAATTTCGATGGTCAATATTTTACTGCTTTTCCCAAAACAGTTAATCCGTAAATACACCATCAGGAGAGCAGGGCCGTCCGATGTCGATAGTATCGTAGAACTACTTAAAGAAGAGCATAGGCACAGATTCCTCGCTCCGGAAATGAACAAGGAGATTTTTATGCGAAATTTAGCTGAACGACCCCAATTCAATATTCGAAATTATTATCTGGCGCTATCGGGAGATGATGTAGTCGGGGTGTGTTCAGCCTGGGACATCACCATCCTGAAAAAGAACAGGATCCTGGAATATGGCCCTACCATGAGGTTTATGCGCTGGGTTTATAATATGACTGCGCCAATCTTGGGAGCAGCCAGACTACCGAATGCCGGGGAGGCGCTAAGAGACATAACCATCGCGGAATTTGCAATTAAAGAACACGACCGCGAAATCATGGAGGCATTATTACGATACATCTACAATCAATATCGCGAGCAAGGATATCATTCGATTATATTTGGAAGTAGTACGGATGATCCCCTGATGAAAGCAACCAGCGCTTTCATTTCAAAGGAAGTACGCTCGAATGTAATATTGGGAATATTGCAACAGGCTAGCGCAGAGGGAATCATCAACCCAGCACTGATCTATGCTGACGCCATCCAGATTTGATTATCTGGACAAAATAAAGACAAGTGAGTATTTCCCCCACAAAAAGAATACATAGTCCCTCTATGATTACTAATTTAAAGAGTTTTAAGATTAATAGTGTCAATCACTTATAACTAAGGTTGATTGGGGATTACAATAATAAAACAGGTGATATCATGGAACTTAATAAAACTCCAACATACGATGACAGTGATAATCAGACGGGATGCTGCCCAAAATTCAAACCGGAGGGCTGGAACGACCAAGAGCTTCATTTTAAAGATAAAATATTTGTAAAGGCTACAACACGCAGCCTGTTTCATATCCCTATTAATATGGGGCGGGTGTTTGCCAAAACTTCCGAAGCGATAGAACAAGCAGATGCCTACGATATGGAACAGTTTGTAGTGCTGACACGTGATATTTCACCCTGGAAAAGTGAACACTATTTTGCCGTAACCAAAGAGGTGCCGGAAGAGGAAGTAGTACGCATGAGCGGCGACTTTATGACCCAGGTTTTCGAAGGCCCATACAAAGAGGCACGCAACTGGTATCATCAGATGCAGGAGAAGATGGAAAAGGCTGGAAAAAAAGCTGAAGAGATCTATTTCTTTTATACAACATGCCCACGATGTGCCAAAGTTTATGGAAAAAACTATGTCATCGGTTTTGGTAAAGCGGCTTAGAAGAAAAGATAGTTAACTTCATTCCCAGGCATATCAAAAACAATAATATCACACTTTATCCCCAAACTCATGTCCGACTATTCTGTCATTACTGTTGATGTGGCCAATGCCGACAAACATGGGCTATTTTGTGTCCAGTACAGAAAGTATGTCGGTTATCTCGCAAAGCGATCGTAGCTGGAGCAGCGCTTCGACAAGGGGTTACGCATGAAAATTATTCAAACGTAAGAGGGCAAAAATGCCGGTTTCCCAGGAGTCTGTTTCCGAACTCCCATCGGTAGCTCAAGAGTACGACATCGTACTAAAAATGACAGAAATGAAGGATCCTGCGGAAGCCCGCCAGATCATGCCCTCACCCCTACGGTGCATTTAATTTGGTCTACCGGGGTCAGCTGCTGGCTAACCACCCGATTAGTGCCACCCGGGTTAAAAACATTTTGAAGAAGGAGCTAAAGCTTGAGAAACCAGTCCAATGAAAAGGTAACATTTCGTTCACAACTTATATTTATTTACACCCACAGTAATTGCGATTGGCTCTTGCAAAAAATCTTAGAAAGCCTCACCAAACTGCAGGTAAAATCCGCTGGTATTTTTTCCGATGCCAAAATTGATACGCAGGTTCGTGGGATCATCCGGGTTCAGGTTGAAGCGCAGCCCGGCGCCTGCACTTCACTTGTAAATTGTTGAGGCTAAATTCATCGAAGCGGTCCCAGACTTCACCACTGCCTGCAAACAGCGTAATCCCGAATATACCTATATCACTTGCTGCCGGAATTCTGCCTGGATCTGTGCGGCGTTCTGATCACGATAACGGCCTTGGTAATACCCGCGATTGATGATATCCCCCCAGCATGGACATATCCCGAAATGGCGGTCTACCGGTAGTTATCCTCACCAGCCCCTGCAGGGCAAGGACGGAATGAGTATCACCGCTCAAATCAAAACACTTGCGAGCATCAACATGGTAGGACGTAAAAGGATCGGTACTGCCCAGCCAGGATGAATAGCCCAGCAGAGAAAATTCTACAAAGTGATTTTTCGTCGGGGTCATGTTGCTGTTGCGTCGATCCAGCCTCGTCATCCACCCAAATCCTGCCGAAAGACTCCCATCTGAGCCCCGTACATCCGGCGACGGGATACGATTACCATCGGTATTCTCATATTTCATGTTGAATGTTTTTGACCATCTAAGGTATGGCCCCGAAAAGAGGCCGGATTTTATTTTTCGCAACGCGGCTTGCTCAAGGTTTATCTGTGTGTACAGAACCAGTAACTCGTCGTCATCATTGGTGAATGGTCCCACGCCCCAGTAGTTTTCAGGAAAATAATTGGCAAAGTATGTTCCTCTCAGTAACCATTCTTCACAGGGCAGGATGATATCGGGCACCACACTAGTGAGAACCTGGTTCTTCACGGTGTAGATTGCAGATATTAATATGCTTGATGACCGGGTATCGAGTCCCGCATCGGATACTTTAAATTGGGGTACGACCACCCCGCCAAAAAGGAATCCGGTTTCAGGTGATGAGCCAACAGTGGGTAAAAATAATACCCGGTTGCGTAGGTTGTGTCGGAAACGGCCGTTGTGTCTTGGGCCAGCCCCAAAGCCGGATAGACCAACAAACCCCCAAAAAGCAGAAATAATAGTCGTTTCATTATGCAATTCAATTTCGGACTTCTACTCGTACCCCATCCTCAATTCGCTCATCGGGATGAGTTAGCACAGTTTCTCCCACCGTCAATCCTGCTACGATCTGTGTTTGCAGTCCGCTTTGGTGCCCAGCTTCTACCTTGCGGAATCGGGCCGCTCCCCCGTCCACAAGAAATAGTCCCCATTCG
>JBEPXS010000243.1:0-5795 GCA_041641755.1 Balneolaceae bacterium | reverse complement strand
ATTAGTGAGAAAACTGAGGGGCTGGACAAAAAAGAGGGATACTTTACCTATTACTGGGATGATAATACCGGCAAAATATGGCTGCAGATCGACTACTTTGACAAGGAGTTTCTCTATGTAAATGCCTTGGCCGCCGGTGTCGGCTCGAATGATATCGGCCTGGATCGGAACCAGCTGGGTGATAACCGCGTGGTGTATTTCGATAATCGGGGATCGAAAGTGTTACTTATGCAACCAAACTACTCCTATCGTACAATTACCGACAACAGGGCTGAGCGGCAATCTGTGAAAGATGCTTTTGCGCAATCCGTTTTGTGGGGATTCGACATAAAAGCCAAAGAAGATGGCAGCGTTCTGGTTGATGCCACGGATTTTCTGTTGCGTGATGCCCACAACGTTATCGGTGAACTGAAAGAGGCTAACCAAGGCGACTATGAACTAGACACATCCCGATCCGCAGTATACCTGCCGGGCACATTGAATTTTCCTCAAAACTCAGAATTTGAAGTCACCCTGACGTTCAGCGGGGACAACCCCGGCAATCAGGTTCGCTCGGTGGTTCCAACACCCCATGCGATAACAGTTCGGCAACATCACTCATTCGTACAACTTCCGGATAATAATTACCAACCTCGCACCTTCGACCCGCGCGCGGGATATTTCGGGACCAGCTACCAGGATTACAGTACGCCAATCAGTGAGTCTTTGACAAAACGTCTTATTACCCGGCACAGACTTAAGAAGAAAAATCCCGGTACAACAGTGAGCGAACCGGTGGAACCCATTATATACTACCTGGATCGCGGTACGCCCGAACCGGTCCGCAGCGCCCTGATTGAGGGAGCCGAATGGTGGAACCAGGCATTCGAAGCCGCCGGCTACAAAAACGCTTTCCAGGTCAAAATGCTTCCGGAGGATGCCCATCCCCTGGATGTTCGCTACAATGTGATCAACTGGGTGCACCGATCCACCCGCGGCTGGTCGTACGGCTCGTCTGTTGTGGATCCCCGTACCGGTGAAATCATTAAAGGCCATGTGCTGCTGGGTTCCCTGCGTGTACGTCAAGACTATTTGCTTGCGGAAGGGTTGCTAGCCCCTTATAAAAATGGCATCCCTGAAGACGATCCGATGCTGGAGATGGCCCTGGCACGCATTCGGCAGCTTTCCGCTCATGAGGTTGGTCATACCCTTGGTCTGGCCCACAACTTTGCCTCCAGCATTAATGACAGGGCTTCGGTCATGGATTATCCACATCCCAAAGTCGAATTTGACCAGGACGGCGACTTCGATCTTTCCAATGCCTATGATACCGGAATCGGGGAGTGGGACAAGGTGGCTATTCGTTACGGGTACCAAGACTATCCCAAACAGGCAGATGTTGAGCAGGAGTTAAATAAAATCCTCAATGATGCCATCGACGAAGGGCTGAAGTTTATTTCGGATTATGACGCCCGCCCGGAAGGAGGTGCCCATCCATATGCTCATTTATGGGATTACGGAGATGACCCCGTTGCCCAGATGACCCACATATTGGCGGTACGGGATAAGGCTCTGGAAAAATTTTCAGAGGCTAATATTAAACCTGGCACCCCGATGGCCCAGCTGGAAGATGTGCTTGTACCGATCTATCTCTACCATCGCTATCAAATTGAGGCAACTGTCAAATTGATCGGTGGCCTTAACTACTTCTACAACCTGCGTGGCGACCAACAACCGGGTCCGAAACCCGTTCCTGCCGACCGCCAGCGTGCGGCCCTTGATGCCATGCTGGAGACTCTTCAGCCCGATGCCTTGAGGCTTCCCCGGCAAATCATCGAATTGATTCCGCCTCGGCCGCTGGGCTATTATGACTCCCGCGAACTGTTCAACAGCTATACCGATCCGATGTTCGACCCCCTGGGTACTGCAGAGACTGCAGCCAACTTGACGGCCAACCTGCTGTTCAATGCCAACCGAGCCGCAAGACTGGTGGATTTTGAGTCACGCAATCCAAATAACCTCGGGTGGGGAGAAACGTTAGACAAGATTCTTGATAAAACTATTATAGGGAAAAAGGAAGATGGATATGAAGGAGCTATCCAGCGTATTGTCGACTATGTAGTACTTTACCAACTCATCGAATTGGCATCCAATGAAGAGGCTTCATCACAGGTTAGGGCGGTCGCTCATCAAAAATTAAGTACACTCGAAAACTGGTTGAGTAACCAAACAAATAAAATTGAAGATCGCTCACAAAAAGCAGCATACAATTATATGGCAAAACGAATCTCCAATTTTATCGACGACCCACGAAACCTTGAAAAACAAACTGAACCGCTGGAACCACCGCCCGGCTCTCCAATCGGGAGCGGTTATTCGCCTTTGTACTGCAACTATTGACGATGATTCGGAACCTGAAGACGGGAGCTCCCAGATATTCCTTTCTGTTAAAAGGGCCAGATAACTGGAATCAGGATCGTAGCTATAATCCAAAAAATGATGTTGATGGGTAGCCCCACCTTTGTGAAGTCGATAAATTTATACTGTCCGGCTCCATAGATGAGCGTGTTGGCGTGATGCCCAAACGGAGTCAGGAAGGTGAGCGAAGCAGCATACGACACACTTATAACAAATGGCTCCGGGTTTACTCCAATTGTATCTGCAATTTGAATGGCAAGTGGTGCCACCAGGGCGGCCGAAGCGTTGGTAGACATTATCGCTGACATCAACATGGTGAGCATATAAAATCCAGCAAGCATGGCACGGGGACCAAAGCCTGCAAGTGTGTTTACAAGGGTGTCGGCCATCAGGGTTGCCGCACCGGTTTTATCCATGGCAAGTCCCAGTGGAATAACCCCGGCCAACAGTACTATGATTTTCCAGTTAATGGCGTTGTAGGCCTCTTCTGTAGTAATACAGCCTGTGAGAATCATCAACACTACTCCGGCCGGTGCACTAATGGCAATCGGCAGAATCTCCAGCGCCGCTATCACAACAACACTCAATAGAATGCCCAGTGCAACGAACGTTTTCTCCTTGCGGCGAGGCATCACGTCAAGCTTGGAAGCCACTACAAAAGCCGGGTCCTTCTCAATCTCCGGTATGCGTTCGGAGCTGAGACTGAGTAGCAGCGTATCTCCCCCCGCAATTTTGACCTTACCCAAATCATCATGTTTCAGCTCTCCGTGGTGGCGCAATGCCAGAGGCACAGCCCCAAACCTCTCATAAAAATCGATGTCGTTTAACGTCTTCCCTTCCAATGTAGACTCCGGCGCTACCACTGCTTCAACCAGAGCGTCGCGACCGTGCCTCAGATCTACATCCAGCCACTCCTTGGCCGCACGAGAAGTAAAATCTTCTCGCTGTAGTAGCTTGTTAAGCTCTTTAGCATTACCACGAATACGCAGAACGTCGCCCACCTCCACCTGTATCTCAGAACGCTGTGCGGATCGATCCCGGTTCGGTTTAAATATACGGAGTACATCCAGGTCCAACTGTTTGGTAAGATCTTCCTCATCCAACACGCCCCCAATCAATTCCGATTTCGGCTCTACGACCACGTCCGCCAGGTAGGCCTGCATCTCATAATCTTTGGTCAGCTCTTCCTCTTTCTCTGCGCGCCGTGCTGGAATCATCTTAATACCGATAAGTAAAAGAAAGAGGTAGCCGGCCACCAGCAAACTTAAACCAACCGGTGTAAAATCAAACATTCCAAAGGAAGCCGCACCTCGTGTTTCTGCAATAGAAGCCACCAAAATATTGGTGGAAGTACCAATTAACGTACAGATGCCACCCATGATAGCAGCAAACGAAACTGGCATAAGCAACTTGGATGCACTGACCCCGATCCTGGAAGCCACATCAATCAGAATAGGAATGAAGATAATGACCACGGCCGTATTGTTCATAATGGAAGACATCAGGCTGATGAACAGGAGCATCACCAACATCCAGAAAGTGAAGTTATGTTGTAGTTTCTCAGAAAAGTAGTCGCCCGCCTTATTCAATAAACCGGTGCGCCGCAGCCCTTCACTGAGTACAAACATGGAGGCAATGGCTACGGTAGCCGGGTGACTGATGCCCGATAATCCCTCCTCGAGAGTCAGGGTGCCTGTGACCAGCAGGCAACAGAGTAAAATCATGGCCGCAACATCGAATGAGACATAGTCGGTAGCAAAGAGAACAAAAGCGAGAAGAAGTAAAAAGAGTACGAAAATGATTTCAAAAGACATACAGCGCAATATTCTTTAAAATCTCAAACTCAGAATATAGTACGAAGTCATAAACGCAGAAATGAATTCAGCTTGGCAAAACCCTGATCCTGTGTTTGATTAACAGAATTTATGTTGGCTGATGTTCCATTTGGGAAGGAATCCGGAATCCATATTATTTATAATAAGATATTAATATTATTACCTTTACAGATAAGATTAATACTTAAATTTTTTATCGGGTTATGCAATATTCATAAACCCACCGGATATTAAATCAATACTCAGAACCGATGGAATCCCCCGAATCACAAGCAGACAGACCGAAGGAAAGCAGCTCTAAAAATGAAAGTGAAGATACCGGCAGGTTTCAAATTCCGTTATCGAGAAAGATGCGAGAGATCGTCCGCCGCTTACGAAATGAACATGGATTTAAAGCCAAAGCTTCTAAGAGCGTAACAATTGGTAACGAGGTGACCTCTCGAGAACTGGCTGTCGAAATCGCCAGGAGTTACCCCGATATTGCCGGAGGCAGGCTTGAAAAGACAGTACACAGTATTGAAGAGGTTTCCAATACATATCCCATTGATGACTGGATCGATAAAATTATAGCCCTGTTAAATTCCAAAATAGTATCAGAGCTGGACGGCAGGTTAGCAATTATGGGGATCTGTGAACTCGATCAACAGCTGGCGGAGGGTCTGGAAACACTGATTCCTGAATTTAGGGACTTAATAAAACAAGAGATCGAAAAAGAGAATGGATATGAATATGAGCAGATTTTTGCGGATGGTCCCTTCGCCCACCGTACCTATTCAGAGGACCCCTCCGTGCTTCATCTTGATACGGCCGCCGAGAACGATCACCTGGGACGGGATGGTTTTGTAGAGGCACTGGCACTCTGGCTGAACAGAATATGGCACAAAAGCAATCCGGAGGGCAGAAGAGGCCAACAGAACAGTTTTATGGTTCACCTGCATGGGGCATGGGGCTCTGGCAAAACTACGCTGTTGAATATCCTGGAGAAAAAATTGAAGGAGTCCGTGCCTTCCAAAAACGGTCGATGGGTAGTTGTCAATTTTAATGCCTGGCAACAGAGTCACATTCAACCGGTCTGGTGGCCTTTGCTGAATCAAATCTATAAAGAGGCAAGAAAACAGTTGAAACAGACAGGGAGTTATTCCGAATCGTGCCGTATGTGGTGGTACGATTTTGGATGGAAACTGTTTTCAGGAAACAAAACAATCGGTCTTTCTTTTATTATTTTATTGATTGTCACCGGTATACTGATTCTATTTTTACCATCGGAACAAACCTTCAACAATATCGCCAAAATGGTGACGTCGGTCGGTACTGTTTTGGCGGGAGGGATCTACCTTTTCAGAAGTATGTTCTGGGGATCGGCAGAATCTGCTGATCACTTTATCAAACTAACCCAGGATCCGTTGGAACGCATTAAATCCTATTTCAGGAAGCTGGTAAACTTTATCGATCGCCCCATTATAGTATTTATTGATGACTTGGACCGGTGCGAGGCTCCGTTTGTTGTCAGACTGCTTGAGGAGATCCAGACTCTATTTAATGACTCCCGGATATTCTATCTGC
>JBEPXS010000242.1:0-5829 GCA_041641755.1 Balneolaceae bacterium | reverse complement strand
AGAATTACCTCGTACATCCTATCTGCTTCTGTTGGTTTTAGACTATTGTATATTGCTTGACGTTATTGAGTCATTGCAAAACTCAAAATTAAGAGTAATTTTGCAAGAAATGAACTTTTAATCCCCACAAATATTGCGCGGCTGCTTGCTTTCTGATAATAACATAATTTATATCTGTTTTTTCGCGTTTCTCCTTGTGTGGTCTAATGCTGTTGCCCAAGACCAAATAATGCGTGCAGGACCCGATGGATCGCAACCACATCCCGTGTTAAGTCAAATTCAGAACGACTACAAGAACGGTCAACTTAGCCTTGATCACAAAGTATTATACCAGCTGTATGCCGGACTTAAACCACAGGCCCTGCCGAAAGAATATCAAACGGATCAGAAGAAACCGATAAAATGCGGGGTTCCCGCTATCCTGGAATATCGGCAGAATAAAGAGGAGCTCTCCGCTGCTACCATCAGTGAAATAGAAACACTATTGCAGAGCTCAGTCCAGGCACAAGAAACATATATATCACCCAGTGGAAAATTTGAGATTCATTACGACACCAGCGGAGAAGATGCGGTACCGCCCGGTGATACAGAGCCTGAAAATGGCATCCCGGATTATGTTGAATGGGTAGCTGCAGCAGCTGATTCTTCATGGAATCACGAAGTACAGAACCTGGGACACGCCGACCCGGTGACAGGCAACAACGCTCCCTATCAAATCTATTTAATAGATCTAAACTACTATGGAGAAACAAGAGAGCAAGGTTCCGGAACCTACATCATTCTCGAAAACGATTTTGTAGGATTTCCAGAAAATACCGATCCCGAAGGTGATCAAAAAGGTGCGGTAAAAGTGACGGTAGCACATGAGCTGAAACACGCCATCCAGTATGCCAACAGCGAATGGTATGGCTGGCCGGGCAATCCTGATAGTCCACACGGAACCGACTGGTCGGAGATGGATGCCACCTTTATGGAAGAAGTGGTTTATGACAATGTCAATGATTACTACAACTACATCGGACAGGGAGGATCCAGCGTTTTTATCACAAATGATCATTCCATACCAGTGGCCTACGACGGGGTTACCTGGTTTATCTATTTTTGGGAAAAGTATGGGGATCCTTTTTGGCCCGGTGTTTGGACTAGAATTGAGGAAAGGTACCAGGAGCAACAAGGTGCAAGCAATCCCGACTATCTGACGATGAGGGAAGCTGTCACTGCTACTCTTCAAGAGGATTATAATGAATCTTTTGAGACGGCGTTGACGGAGTCTCACCTTTGGCATTTCGCATCAGGAAATTATGCTAGAAACGGCTATGGATTTGAAGAAAATGTCAGCTATCCCAATCCTAATTTTAACCTGACTCTCATTGCCCGGGACAGTATGCAGAGTTCGAGATCAGTGAACGCACTTAGTGCAAACTATATAGCCGCTTTCAAGGAACTCGATCTTGAGGGCTTTCTGCGGATTACAGCCGAATATGAAAATGAGAACACCTATTTTGGAGTTATAGGATTTTTCCAAAACGGTTCTGTTAAAACGCTCGTCCGACCGGGGAACTCCACGGGTGAATCGGATTTTACCACTACATGGGATTGGAGTGAACTTGAAGAAGCTGGAATTATAGTGGTAAACTCCGGCAGTTCCGGTTTAACCGACTATCGATTGACGGTTACTTCACATGTTCCCGAAGAAGTACAACTTGCTCAAAACTATCCCAACCCATTCAATCCTGGAACCACCATTAAATTTGCCTTACCCCATCAATCACAGGTTGAACTAAAGGTATACAATGTTACTGGAAGGAAGGTAGCTACTTTACGAAATGAACTACTGCCTGCCGGGTTCTATGAGGTCCCGTTTAACGGAAGTAATCTCGCATCAGGAGTATATTTTTACCAACTGATTACAGATCAAAAAGTAGTTGTCAAGAAGATGACGTTGATTAAATAACGCTAGTACGGATTAAGTGTTTGCTAACTACTATTCCTTCTTATGCTTTTAAGCCCTATTTGAGTTGTTCATTCTTTCGATAAGAGACAAAAATTATACAGTCGGTTATTTCTACTAACTTATAGCATATCTTCTTTGGATGTACCTTTTGGTACGGCCCATTATGAGCATTTTCTGTAGTTACAGTATCCTTTCTGCCATCGTGGTGTTCATTTTTTCAATGAGGAAAACCCCGACAGTGGTCGAGACTAACGAACAGGCACCAAAAAACTCACCGGGGTATCGTATCCCGAAAGCTTTCGGGACCCGGACCCTGATTTCTCCTTATTCCACTGTAAGTTCCGGCTGACATTCTGACTTCTAGTAATTCTACCTACCTTACCCTCTTATAGCAATGGATGAAAAACCGGAAGAATTTACTGTCCGAAATCGGGTTGGCTACTCATATAGTCAGCGTTTTGATCTTGGTCAAACCGATTGAGTTTTACATTCTTCTTGATCTTTTCGTCCCTTTTGTACTGCGTCCGACTACCGGCGGATCAAGACAAAAGGGACACCCCAAAAGACAGAGTAAGCAAAAAATTAAACCTTGGGGCTTCCCACTATCTTGTCTTATTTATTTTTCTGATGAGGAAGCCCCGACTGTTATCGAGTTTAAAGAACGGATACCAAAAACCGCTTGGAGACTAGGATCTCAAACAATAGTTTCTTCACGCTCCGGCTATGGTCAAAGTACTGACAGAAATTCCAAAGACCGGAAAAGGATATACAACTATGTTGACTTGTTCTCCCGGTTTTTATCCATAACAAATTTCAGGCTTAGTTAAGTAAGACATTCTTACATTGTTGTAGTCTGGTAATCCCTATATGGAACCAGTGATACCTTATGATTACTTTATACAGTTCTCCTAAACAAAAATAGAGTATTTATGGACTCAAAAGAACTTCGTGCCAAACAAGCTCCCCTGAAGAAACAGTATCTTAAAGAACCTGAAGCTGCAGAGATAGCCCTCCATGCCGAGGGCCGGCTAGGTGAAGACCTGGCATGTAATGTTGAAACCGACATCGGTATCGTAGAATCGGGATTGCACCCGGCTACTGGTGGAGACGGGACCCAGGCCTGTTCCGGTGACATGCTTTTGCAGGCACTGGTGGCATGTGCCGGGGTCACACTGAATACTGTGGCAACTGCTATGGGACTTGAACTAAAAGATGCAACCATCCGCGCCGAAGGTGATCTTGATTTTCGAGGTACACTCGGGGTTTCAAAAGAGGCGCCTGTCGGGTTCAAACGTATTCAGCTGATCTTTGATCTGGATACCGATGAGAATCCTGAAAAAATTGACAAACTGATAGAATTGACAGAACGGTACTGCGTGGTGCTGCAGACGTTACAAAATAGCCCTGAGATTACAGCTGAAATAAATCGGTAGGCCAATATTTAGCACGTTCCAGGTCGTGCTGTTTACATGTTCACTTTATAGGTGCCCTTGTACTTGCGTTCCAGCTCGCGCTTGGTATCTCGCTGTTTGATATCTTCGCGCTTATCGTATTTTTTCTTACCCTGTGCCAGGCCAACCAATATCTTTGCATAACCGTTTTTAAAATAGAGTTTTAACGGAACCAGTGTATATCCCTTCTGGTTGATATACTTTTCAATTTCACGAATCTCCCTTCTTTTTAGTAGCAGCTTGCGCTGGCGACGTTCATCGTGATTGGCATAGGAGCCCTGTTTATAGGGCTTGATGTACATATCACGCAACCACACCTCACCATCTTTTATGTAGGCAAATGCCTCCTGCAGGCTTGCCTTCCCTTGGCGCAACGATTTCACCTCGGTGCCTTTCAAAGCGATCCCCGCTTCAAAAGTCTCCTCAACATGAAACTCGTGACGAGCCTTCCGGTTTTTTATGGTCGGCGTTGAATTTTGATTCTTTTTAGACATCAATAAATCAGATCTATTAAAAAAACTACTGCTGGTTTAATATAAGCGTTAACAGGGTAACATGTCAGATTCCCGCTTTGTCCTCACATCAACCCAAAATTGACGAAATCTTTCTGTATCATTATCCGGTCGGTTTGATGACCGATCATAAATAATACGTGGCAGACTACTTTACTCTCTGTTCAGAATGAACAAACATCCGTCAGTGAATTCCCCAACACCATGAAAGATAAACTATCGTACCTGGCCCCACTGATCACCGGAGTTTGCATACTTTTTATACCACTGGTACGCGATTTCCACCTGGAGTCGGCCATACTTGCAGCTACAACCGGCGCGTTTTGGGCCGGAGTTGCCTGCGCCCGGCAAAACGGGGGTATTCATTCGGACTCTATCCGATGTGTACGGATCCTGGGATATCTGTACCTGGCGGGTCTTCCGCTGCTGATCTATGCCCTCATCACAGGATGTTATACAATCCAGGGCTTCGGTTTTTGGATATTTCTGCCGGGACCCAGTGTCTTTTTGGGTGGTGGTATCGGGCGACTTGTTCGCAGTTTCAACATCCCGTGGCCGAGTACCTGTACCATTGTAACGCTTTTGTTGATAGCGCTGGGTGGATTACTGTACGAATTTTTAACACTGCCTCAACTATATTTTTTCAATCATGTTTGGGGCTACTGGCCCGGTCCGATTTACGATGAGGCGGTCCGGTTTCCACTGTCACTTGTTGGTTTTCGATTTCTTACCTTTTGCTGGATTCTCATTGTTTGGCTGGTCCCCTCTCTAAATCAGGAAACCCTGCACCGCTGGCTGTTTGGGCTGGCTGCTGCTGCACTTATGGCGGGCTACACCCAGCTTGAGGATATGCGCATTGTATCCCCGAATAGCTACCTTCAGCAACAGCTGGGCGGTTTGAAGCAGACGGAGGAAACTCGAATTTACTACGCCAGCTCATCTTATTCAGATGAAGAGATTGATCGCCTCAGTAAAGAGATCGCCTTTCATACCGACCAGATTAAGCAGACTCTGGCCCTCGAAAAGCCTGATTCCACCACCAGGTTTGAGATCTATCTCTACGCCGATCCCTGGCAAAAGAAAAAACTCGTGGGTGCCAAATATACCAGTTATGTGACTGTGTGGCAGTCTGTACCCCAGATCCACATTGCCAAGGAACAGGTCAGTGGCTCCCTCAAACATGAAATAATCCACGCCGTAACGGCGCTGCTGGAGTGGCCGGGACTGCTGCCCAACATCGGACTAACCGAGGGTATCGCTGTAGCTCTTGATCCCGACCGGTCGCCGAAATCCACTATCGATCAGCTGGTGGCGGCACAAGAGCCCTACCCCACTGTGGAACAGATGCAATCTTACCTCTCCTACTGGGGATTTTATACCGGTCGCTCTTCAGTTAATTATACCACAGTCGGTTCATTTGTGCGATACCTAATCGAAAGTCACCCTCCCAAATATTTTGTGCAGGCCTACAGATGTGGCGATGTAGCCCAGGCATATCCGCAACCGTTCCCCAAGCTGGTGGATGGGTGGCATCAACGGTTGGATTCAGTCCACATCGACAGCAGTGACCGAAACCGGGCCAGTGAAATTTTTGGGCGACTATCTATCTTTGAACAGCAATGCCCCCACAAGGTGCCCCGGTCTGTTGAACTATACGACCAATTTTTGCTGAGCAGTTCCCGCAACGATACCTCCGGCGCTATCGCCGCACTTAGTGAGTTGAAGGAGATCGATCCAGAGCAGTATAATCCAACTTTATTGTGGATGCTCTGGAACCTGAAGGCCAGGCAACCAAAGCTGGTTATTGATGAGCCTGTCCAGGACCAGGAACGCATTGAAGCACATCTTCTCTCTGCAGACGCCTACCGAATGGATGGGCAGCCGCAGCAAGCCAGAGAATCTCTGTACAAAG
>JBEPXS010000241.1:0-5843 GCA_041641755.1 Balneolaceae bacterium | reverse complement strand
ACTCTCTAATCTTGGGCTGGATCTCCAGATTTATACGATCCGGACTATTAACAGTATTATCAATTATTTGCCAGTGAAATGTAGTATTGTTTCCAACATTCGTTTCCGAAAAATCGAGGGGCTGATTATCAAACCCCGGTTCAGTTGTTGTTATAGTTGTATCCTGAATATCTACACTGGTTAAGCGGTAGTCATTCAAGTTATAGGCAAAGATATCATTTACAACTTTTTGGGCTACTCCCAGCAGGGAATCCCCGGGTATAAACGTAGGATTATAGGTACGTGAATTAGTAATTGCGCGCCGGACTCTTCCCTCATCATCATAACGAAGTTGTAACCGCCCCACTTTGTTGAATAGTTCATTTTGAGAAAATGACAACGCTCCCTCCTGGTTCTCCAGACCGGCACCTATAGTTACCAGCCAGCTGTTCAGGAAAAGATTTCTATCATGCAGTTCTTTTGGAGCTGGTAGTTCCTTCCCAAGAGAATCCTTCAACAATTTATAATAACGAATGTGTTGAGATCGGGTGGTTAGCAAGTTGAGGCTGTCAGCGGAAAAACCAAGATCCCGAACCAGTTCGCCAGCCCTGCTTTCAACCGCAGAACGGCTTTCGTCAATAGGGTCTCCCGCATTAAAATCTATCGAAGACTGTAATACAAAAAACAGGACAAATCCCACTGTACCCAGAAACACCCAATATGCCAGACGTTGCCCCATCAGAGGATTGTAGTTTTTTTAGTTAATACATGTAAGACACAGAGAATATGATAACAGAAATTTACTGTAAAATTATATCATCCCAATTCAATTCTCTGCAAAAAGCACCGAAAGCGATCTTTCATCTTCCAATTATTAAATAAGACTTACGTACATCTGCAAATTTTGTTACTTGCTACTTTTTACTTTTATGAATTCAAGAAGGATTTGCAAAACCCTCTTGAACTCTACTTAAAATACTTAAACTAAAGTTGATAATAAGCTTGAAAGAGGTGTAATGTTCGCATACACATTCTATGCATCTCTCTACTCTTACATTTCCTGCCCATTTCTAATGTTGGGAGTCTCTCCTGTTTTCTTGTAAGAAGATAGCACTCATTTACATTACATAACGATGCGATTTATCTAACAAAATTCAGCTACAGATTAACGGAATAAAGATAAGTTCGTCACGGTCTATTCTAAATTCGGATCCACTGCTGACAAGTTAGTTCCTTCTCCTTCTTGTCTGCTGGGTTTGCGGTTCCAGTCCATCGTCTGTTTCGATCGGCTCGGGAATATCAATTTCCGGGTTCCCTTTGGTTTGAGTATCGCCGGATTGCGAGATTGTATCATGAATCCAGTTCATCAATCCGCTTAGTTTTTTGCGCTGATGACGTTTCCAGGCCGTTAGAGCAATTCGCACTCCTCCAAGTCCGCCCAATATGCTCCCACCAACAATTGCCGTACTTATGAGGTTTGAGAGTCCGCTTCCATCAAGGAAAATGCCCGCAATCGATCCACTTAGCAAAATTCCCAATAAATATGCTATGTAGGCACCGCCTCGATAATGCTTGTGGACTTCAACCGCCGTCTGGTTGTCCCTGGGATTAACACGCACCTGGGTATGTTCCAAAGTGTAGCTACCATCCTTAATGAATCGCCGCCATTCTCTTGTAGAACCCAGTGTATCAGTTTTGCCAACGCTCCCTGTTACCCGACGTAAATGTTGTACAATCTGTTCCCACTGTTTCTGACTTACCGACCCCTTCACAACTCTTCTCTGTTCGACAGCAAAGGGATTGCCCCAGAAACCCGAATCCTTATCGGTATACATATCGCTTCCCAGTTCTTCAGCTGCTTCCCGCAGGTATTCTGGATCTATACCAATATCGACAGCAATATGCTCAATTTCTTCAAGTGAAAGACCTCGCTTCTGAGATTCTTTGCCTTCTTTTTGAAGTTCGGTAGCACGCTTAATCAGCTCACCGATCTCTTTGTCAGTATATAGTTGATTTCGATTTCGGTTTCCCATCCCGGCCCTTTTTCTGATAATATTTTTATCTCCTTACGGATATTAGCCACCTCTGTTGCAGCCGCCTCTTTACTTGTTAATCGCATCAAGAAAAGTATAGTTGCCTTCCCTCCTTAAATAATCAAACTAGCTTGAGTTCGGTTAGGAGTTTACAAACTACTCCTTTTATACCCATTAATAACTTTTAAATTGTTTTTTTCAACGACGGAAAAACGAACCAAAAACGTCGCCGGCTGGTGAAATTTTTGCTGCGTTCCCTGCGCCTGTGCTAAAACCATTGAACTCAAACCGCTGGAAAGCGCGGTCCTCAAACAACAATGGTTCCTTCACGCTCCGCCTACGGTCACTATGCCAACAAAAATTTCAAAGGCCGGGGAAAGATACACTCTATTAACTCGTTCTCTCGGTCCTCACCACGAGTTCAGGTTAGCTAATTGCCTGGTATACGAATGCCACTAATAAGAAACTTACAAAAATTCTGCATTGGATAGGTAAAAACATAAGGGCACCCTCAAAGGAGTGCCCTTTTAGTTGTCAAGCTTTATAGACGTATTAAACTATTCCTCTTTAGCCTCTTCGGCAAATGATTCGAACACCATTTTTAGATCGTTGGCAATTTCAACTTTTGTTCGCCCTTCGATCCTGTGTCGTGGTATCATCGCTTTAATTTCTCCATCCTTGAAATACGCAAAAGCTGGAGACGAGGGTGGATATTCGCTAAAATACTCCCGTGCACGGGCTGTTGCCTCTTTATCCTGGCCGGCAAACACGGTTACCAAATGGTCAGGATTAACCTCGCTTTCATCCAGAGCTATTTTGACTCCCGGCCGGGCGTTACCTGCAGCACATCCACAAACGGAATTAATAACCATTAACATCGTACCTTTATCATACTCATCCATGGCACGATCTACTTCTTCAGGGGTTGTAAGTTCTTCAACACCCAATTCTGTAAGTTCTTCTCGCATCCAAGAGGTATCGGGGCCTACTCCAAATCCGAATTGCATAACAATTTGTTCTTTTATTAAGTAATGTCTGATTCGCTTTAATATAACAAAGATAAAAAGAATGTGCGACGTACATTATTGTTACGCCGCACATTGCAAATTATTCTGTTTAAACTGAACAATCAGGTAGCATCATTGTAATATGCATTTACCTGATCCCAGTTTACAATGTTCCAGAAGTTATTAACATACTCACCTCGTTTATTCTGGTAGTTCAGATAATAAGCATGCTCCCAGACGTCCACTCCAAGTATAGGAGTAAGACCGTCCATATAAGGACTGTTTTGATTGGCCGTAGAGAGCACGGTAAGACCACCATTTCCATCTACGCTTAACCAACCCCATCCGGAACCAAACTGGCCAGTGGCGGTACTGTTAAATTCTTCTTTAAAATCACTGAAACTTCCGAACTCATCATCGATGGCATCGGCAATGTCACCAGTTGGTGCTCCTCCACCGTTGGGAGAGAGAATAGTCCAGAATAGTTTGTGATTGGCGTAGCCCCCACCATTGTTGATAACAGCCTGTCGAACATTATCAGGTACTTCACCAATACGCTGCAGTACTTCTTCAATCGGCAGATCAGCAAATTCGTGTCCCTCAAGTGCAGCATTCACCTTGTTGGTATATCCCTGGTGATGTTTGGTGTGATGAATGCGCATTGTTCGTTCATCGATGTGAGGCTCCAGGGCATCATAATCATACGGAAGATCGGGAAGTTCAAAAGCCATAATAATTGTGTAAAATTTTTTATTTAACGATTTGTTTAAAATACATTTCTCAAAGACTTAACTCTTTGGCTTACAATACGCTAACTTGGTATTGCAAACCGTGTATATAACGATTTTTCTTCACAAAATCGTTCCTAAAATTTTTAATATTCTTTTTACCAAACCAATGCAGCATTGCTTGAACATTTCTGGTATTTTAACTTGAATTTTGAATGTTGTTTCGGATTAAAAACTAAAGAAGTATGTCTTACGATTACGACGTTGTTATAGTAGGAAGTGGCCCGGCCGGCTACTCATGTGCCATGCAGAGTTCCAAATTCAACAAGAAGGTGCTGATTGTGGAAGCTCACCACAGCTTTCTGGGCGGAACCTGGATTAACTCGGGAACGGTGCCGAGCAAAGCCCTGCGGGAATCAGCGAATACTATTAAGAAGTTTGATACGCAATTTGGCACGAAGGATACTCGCAAACCCTACGAGCGGTTCCGTATGGAGGACCTGCTTCAGTACAAAAATGAAGTACTGGAGCAAGAGAATAAGAAAGTTAAGAACGACCTGATCAAAAACGAAGTGGATGTAGCCCGGGGCCACGGGCGGGTTGCGGATGAACACACTGTTGAGGTGGATACCCCCATCGGTACCACCGAACGGTATACCAGCGACCGAATTCTGCTGTGCACCGGAAGCAGTCCGGTAGACCCCACCAATTTTGAGATAGACCATGATAAAGTCCTGGATTACAAATCAATTTTTGGGCTGACCCACATCCCCAAACGCCTGGCTATTATCGGGATCGGGGTAAATGCCCTTGAATATGCCACTACGTTTGCTGCGCTCGGTACCCGTGTTACCATGCTGAGCGAACATATCAGACATCTCACCTTCATGGATGATGAGATCAAGGATCACCTGAATCAGGCGCTCAAAAGGGAGGGGATTACTGTCAAAACCGGCGTTGAAGTTGAAGAGGTGGACTATAACCCGATTCGGACCTGCGTTGAGGTACGGTTCCGCAACCTGAAGGGTGACGACCGGCTGCAGGTCATCGAAACTGAGCATGCTCTTTATATGGGAGGCAGCAAACCCAATACCTTCGACATTGGATTGGACAAGGTGCAGATCGCAACCAACGACGAGGGATACATCCAGGTCGACGATTCCTACAAAACAGAAATTGACAGTATTTATGCCGCCGGTGATATTATCGGATTTCCCCGCCTGGCTTCGGCATCATTTACCCAGGGACGGCTGGCGGCCTGCAACATGTTCGATATCCCGGCGAAAGATATCCCCAATCAAATTCCATTCGGTATTTACTCTCTGCCCGAAATATCCTATATCGGATTGACTGAGCAGCAGGCCGAGGAGCAGGGACTGGATATAACAGTGGGCCGGGCTTTTTTCAAAAATATTGCCAAAGCAGACATGATGGGAGATCCCAGCGGGCTCCTGAAACTGGTATTCAAAACAGACACTTTTGAACTATTGGGGGTTCACATCATTGGTGACCAGGCCTGCAACCTTATCCACCTGGGGCAAACAGTAATGGCTCTTGACGGCGACATCCGCTACTTTATCCGCAATGTGATGAACTATCCAACCCTGAGCGAAGCCTACAGGCGGGCTGCATTTAATGGTGTTAACCGGGTGTACAAGGCAGGGGTCAAATACAAGCAGATTCTGGAGGGGCCCGGGGAGTAAAGATTACGGGGACGGGTTGAAGGTTACAGGTTAAAATGTTGAAGGTTAAAGGTTCAAACCCGAAACTTTCAACATTTAACATCAAACCTAATCAACATGAGCTCGGTTTAAGAATTCAAAGGAATCTACGTTCACTTGTCAAATAGAAGGTATTTTGTTGTTGTTCATTTTTTCAATGAGGAAAATTCCGACATATGGTCGGAACTAAAGAACAGTCACCAAAAAACTCACCGGGGTATCGTAAATATTGTACTGACTATATCGTTGACGTTATTTCGTGCTTTGGAGCACCCACAGCCCTCAACCTCTTCTTTCCCGCGATTCCCCGGACCCCAATTTCTCCTTATTGCACTATATGCGTCGGCTGACAGTCTGATTTCTGGTAATTCCATC
>JBEPXS010000240.1:0-5846 GCA_041641755.1 Balneolaceae bacterium | reverse complement strand
GCGCTGAGCTACTTCAATAGAAGCGGGTACCGTGTAACCATGAATCATGGACGCTAATACAGCCAGGTACATGGCGTAGGATGTGTTCCATATTTTCCAACCGGGACCCACACCGGGATCCACCAGCAGGTGATGTGCGGAAGCTAGGTTGATAAACAGGATATAGAGCAGGAAAGCTCCACGGCAGACTGTTTCGTTCAGGGGCTTGGCGCCGGTGGTCATGGTGCCCATGAAGTACCAGACAGCAACCATGGCACACACGTTGATCTGCTGCGACATGTGCCCGAGTCCCCACCAGAGCAGGCGATACAGGCCGGGATCGACTGATTCAATCCAGCCCATCGACCAGAAATAGGTCGGGATCAGGGCCGCCGCTCCGTGTAGCAGAGCCAGGACAGCAATAATAGCTGCAGCCGTGGCACCGAAGGTGACCAGTGGCATCGATCCTTCATAAGTTTCGTCCCGTTTAGCAATGTAAAGTGTGGCAAAAAAGTTGAAACAGACAATCAATGCGCCCACCGCAAACAGGATGATCCCCAGGTAAAACAGGGGATGCGCCTTCAGTGGGACGTAGGATGTTAGCAGTACGTCGGCCTGGCCGGCCAGTATTATATAATTGGTAGCCACCGCTCCGATCCCCATCAGAGCCAGTGACAGGTGGGCCAGCTTTTTGGAGAACAGGCGACTATTCAAGAGGGTGGTACTGGCGAAATAAAGGATTCCCATCTCCATGAAGATAATCCAGAATACCAACATGTTGACGCCGTGGAGAGTAAGCATCCGATAGTACCAGACGCTGTCCAGCAGGTGAACGGCGGTCCAGCGTGTGAGGGCCAGTCCGATTGCGGCGATGGCACCGACGAGCAGGAACACGACAGCGAGTATGGCATTTGCTTTAACGAAAAACTGGGCATTCAGAAACACCCGCAGGCCGGTGGTTGCGCATGTTCTGTATTTTGCTAGTGCTTGAGTAGCTTGCATATTCTTGGTCTTGTTTAAGGTTATTCAACAATGATGAGTCCGGTCATCAGGTGGTGACCGATTCCGCAGAATTCATTGCATATAATTTCGAATGTACCCGTGGTAGTGGGGGTGATGGTCAGCACGTGGTCGTAACCGGGCAGAATGTGGAAATTCATATTCATCGGTTGTAGTGAGAAGCCGTGCTGCAGGTCGGGCGATGAGATGTGCAGGCGGTAGGTCTGATCCTTTTTAAGCTTGAGGATAGGATACCATCGCCACATCTGGCCAACCAGGTAGACATCGCTGCCGGGCGCAGCTTCAACGATGGGTACACCATTCTGTTCGCCAACCTGGTTAGATTCGATGAACTGGTCGGTACGCTCCATAAAGGCAGCAGGTTCTACCTTGTACGATTCCCCGGTACTGTTTTGCTTTCCTTTGAAATGCCAGTACGGCATTGTAACAGACATGATCAGGCACCAGATCAAAGCCAACCCGACCCAGAGACGTTCAGCCCCAGTCGGTGCTTTAAACCAGTTTCCAACAGGATGAAATATACTCATAGTATTTGATCAGTTATTTGGTTAAATGGTTAGGGCAGTGTTGCTTCACCCATGGAGAGGAGTTCGATTACTCCCCAAACGGTGTATGAAAGTGTTGGGATCAAGAGCCCGAGAGCTAATAACAGCCAGACATTATCCAGCAACCTTTGCCCCAGAGGTTTATTTTCTGATTCCATAACAGTGACTTTTTATTTTACTAGGTTTGGTTTTGTGGTTACGCCAGGATTTAAATACAATCCAGAGAAAGAGAAGGCCTCCCCCCATAGCCAGCAGGCCGCCGATTGTCATAAAGCTGAGTCCGGCTATCATTTCTATCGATTCTATATTTTGTTCACTTCCGAATGATTTGCGAGCCAATCCATGCGCACCGGCATAGGCGAATCCTGCCGCAAAGACAGCCTGGCCAAGACCAAACAGCATCGGTTGGATAGAAGCCATACGTTTGAGTCTGCCGTCAGGCAGAGGAATACTGTGAGCTTCAAGAAGCAGGTAGGTGACTGCCATAAATGCTACGGTAATCCCTCCCACCGCTGCATGGTAGTGAGCCGGTACCATGGTGTTGGAACCATTGATCATAGCCCCAAGGATAAAGCCAATGGTAGTGAGGAGCATACTGGTGACCAGCCCACCGAAGTATGGGTTTTTCAATAGTTCGGCGGGTAATTCATTATTTGATTTACCTCGAATGAGTTTTGTGATGACAATTACCATAAAGATGGTGACAACAGGAAATATGCCCCACTGCATGTAACTTGTGAATCCCCAGTGGTACAGGATGTCAGATGTCCCTTTCAATGTGAGTAGTGGGGCGGCCAGTACCGGCAGAGTAAAGATACCAAACAGGAGGGCCGACCAGCGATAGGAAATGGGATTACGATTCAACAGTTTTCCCAAAAGAATAATCCACACCGAAAGCATGACAGCCACATTTACAAATTGCAGGATATGACCACCGCCCCAAATAGTTAACTCATAATAGGTGTGGGTCGTAAAATCGGTTGGTGTGCCCAGCCAGGCACCGAAAAATGTGATAAAACTTACCAAAAGTAGCAGGGCTGCTGAACGAAAGCCTGGAATTGAAGAGGCTGGAAAAATGCTCGTACTACTCGTCTCATTAGTTGCCGCTTTGGATTGGGGTAGTAGCCGGGCATTTAAAATGGTGCAACAAACCCCGGCTGCAAAAAGTATTAGTCCACCAATAAAGAGAGGATGATTTAGTACCGGTATATAATTGGATAAAACGGGTTCGGCTGCAGGAATGAAAATGGTCAGTACCATTAAGGTAACACCGGTAATTCCCAGCGTGTACCCGAGTGGCAGCATTCGGTTTCCACTCTGTTTTGTAGGAAGAAGAACGAACATTCCACACAAAAAAGCATAGAGCCATATCAGCAGTGCAAGGTCTACATGTACTACGAGACCGCGTTTAGCAAAAAGAGGATCGAACAGCCACTCCCCGATATACGGGGCCCTGGCAAATACGATAATAACCGAAAAAAGTCCGGAGAGGATCAGGGTGCCGATGCTCATTGTCAGCCAGAGACGTGACAGGGTCAGCGATCGCACACGAGTGTAGTCAAACAACGATGTGACCGGGAATGAAAGCATTTTTTTTAGTGCAACTAGCATCGGCTTGGTGAAATAAATTTCAATAGATATACATGTCTATAATCTATATTTTTTAATAGATATTCAAGTCTATTGAAAAAATTTTTTATATTGATGCTAACCCATTTTCTTTCGGTTCGGATAAAGAAATAATAATGGAATGGAAGATCGGCTTATACGAGAAATGATTTTGTTTTTGGACCCAAAACTGAGTCCTGACAGACGACGATAAACTAAAGTTTCGTTCTGCAATCTTTGAAAAAAATCCTATGCATTTATCACAAACTGCCGAATATGCACTGCGGGCAATGGCCTGCATAGTTTTGAAAAAGGATAATCGTCCGGTTTCGTCGAAAGTACTTGCCCGTGCTACGGGCATCCCAAGCCATTATCTTTCAAAAATTATGAGGAAGATGGTGGAGGCGGGATTGGTTGCTTCCCAGAAAGGTCATGGCGGTGGCTTTAAACTGGCTAAAGCTCCCGAGAAAATTACATTCAAAATGATTCTCGAAACAGTTGATTATAGAATTGAGCCGGACAGTTGCGTTTTTGGGTGGGACGAGTGCAATAATGAAGAACCCTGCCCGCTACACAATACCTGGAGCCATTTGAAGAACTCATTTCAGTGGTGGTCAGAAAATATGACCTTGCAGGATGTAGCGAATAATCCCAATGATGCTGAATCTCTGCTGAAACCGGATGCCGGGTAAAGTAAGAAACTCCATTTGTATTTGCGAAAATTGTATATCGTATAATGTACTACCTCTCTGTTTTTATTCACATACTTTCTGCCATCTTCTGGATCGGCGGAATGCTATTTACCGCAGTTGTACTGGTTCCTGCTTCACGACACCAATTGATTAAAAATAGGAAGGGTGAATTTTTTGCACTTGTTGGCAGGAAGTTCAGCAGAGCCTCTTGGGTATTATTTATTGTTCTGTTGGTCACCGGCATCACCAACCTGCTGGCCCGGGGATATACTCTGCATAATCTTATAGAATCGGCCTTTTGGATGAGCGATTTCGGCCAGGCCCTAAAAATAAAATTACATCTTTTCGGGTTGGTCCTGGTAATCAGTGGTGTACATGATTTCTATGCGGGACCCAAAGCGGCAGAGTTGATGGACGCCAAACCGGGGGAACCGCGGACCCAACGGTTTCGAAAAGTTTCGAGCTGGCTGGGCCGCATAAACCTGCTTCTTGGATTGTTAATTTTATATTACGCTATGAAACTGTTGCGGGGTTGAGCGATGAACAAAAGAACTCTAATGCAAAAAAGTGCACTGTGGCAGCTCCTCTTCTTCTCCTTTATCCTTGCGGGTCTGACTGGCGCCTTGTACCGCGTTGGAATGCTTATGGCCCTCCCGGATCTTCTTAGTTTGCAAAATGTTCGTCATGCCCATTCGCACCTCATGTTTTTTGGGTGGGCAGCGCCACTTCCGCTGTATATTATATGGAGAATCATCGGGTTTGAGGAGGTTCCCAAGAACAGGAATTATCACATTATGGAGTGGGGTCTGTGGGGCATGCTGGGCTTTGGGTTACTATCCTTTCCCTTTTTTCTTTTGTTTGGATATCGCCCGGTTCCGTTTGGCAGTTCATCCCTTCCGTTGTCCGTCATATGTTCAGGTATGGTTATGATTTGCTGGTACCTGTTCATGGGAGGGTACCTTTCAATAAGAAAGAAGATCCCTGAGGAAAAGAGAAACAGCTGGTTTGAAGCGGCATTGGTGATGCTGTTTGTCTGTTCACTGGGTGCCTGGGGGGTCGCCGTAGTACAGTTTTTGGGGATTACCAATCCTTTGATGGGCAAAGCTCTGACGCACTTTTTCCTGGCCTGCTTTACCGAGGGATGGGTTGTCTTAGCCATCGTAGCACTTTTGGATGAGGCTCTTGGTATCGGTATCGGGGAGTACATGCTTTCACCTACCATCCTCATGTCTGGTGTGTTGCTGGGAGCCCCGTTAACCTTTCCATACGGAATATCAGAGACATTATTAACGCCACTTATGCTAAATACAGCCCGGTTTGGGGGATTTGTTGCGGGAGCTGGTCTATCGATTATTGGTTATTCAATCCTTAGATCCGGGAAAGTGAGCAGGTCAATATGGATCTGGCCGGTTGGGCTACTTTTACTTAAATCGATATTGCAGATTCTTGCTTCTGTGATGCCGTCTGCTTTATGGCTTTCCGATCACGCTCTTCGAATATTTTACCTCCATGTATTGCTACTGGGAGCATTTACGTTGACGGGTGTAGCGTTCTTCCACAAATTCAGGGGACTTAGTTATCGTAGCTATACCGGTGTTGCTATATCAGTAGCTATTGTTTTAGTCAGCCTCTTGCTCTTAACCCGGTTTTGGCCGGTAGCCTGGGGGGGAATGTGGATCTACAATCTGGTTACCGGGGCCGCGTTGCTCCCTGTGATTGCAGTTATTTTTGAATGGTTCAAATTGAGAACATAAGAAAAGACACGAGTTTAATGAATACTTCAAAACAAACAGAAAAACCCGATATATCTTCAGACGCCGACATCAGGAAATTTGTTCATCGGTTTTATAGCAAGGTAGAGGAAGACGAACGGCTGGGGTACATTTTTAATGATCATGCCGAAGTAGACTGGGAAAAACATCTGCCGAAGATGGTAGACTTTTGGTCGAATCTGCTTTTGAGGAGCAGGAGATACAAGGGCCGCCCCTTGAAGCAGCATATG
>JBEPXS010000239.1:0-5809 GCA_041641755.1 Balneolaceae bacterium | reverse complement strand
CCGGTAAAGGTATAACCGAGTCCGGCAAAAACCGTGTCTTGCGCCAGGGAGAGCGAAAAAACACGTCCGCGCCCATTAGTTACACTATCTGCTCCTGCAGGACGTAACCAACCGTTCTCATTACCTATGTTTCTGTTCAACCCGGGCCCGATCCAAAGTGTATCCCCGAAAGCTTCCATATTTGAAATACTGTTCTGCTCAATTGACTCAACAGGGGAGGGAACGGTGCCAATAACCTGTGCTTGCAGCAGGAGGGGTAGAAAGAATAACAGGATGGATACTGTTCCACTTAATTTAAAAAAGGGGGTCTTCATTTCGGAATTTAGGTTGCAGCAGTCGCTCAATAATATCGTTTCTGATTCAGTTTAACAAAGCAGTTGATTTTAGTAGCTCCCCCCATTATCTTCGAGGCGAAATGACAAAACTTTATGCTCATATTAACCTCAATTGGTGGTGGCCTGTTTGGAACAACATACAGGCAGTGGGTAAAGTATGAGCTGACTTTCAATTTTTGTTAAAGACGCAGAACCCACTGTTCCTTTCCGGAAGTGGGTTTTTTTATTGTTAACAGTCAAGCAGTCGTTGCCTGGTGATATAAGGTAGCGCAAAAACATATTTCATGAATTACGAACAGTTTAAGTCATTAGCGAACGAGTATAACGCGATACCGGTGTATCGCCGGCTTATGGCCGATGTATTGACACCGGTATCCCTGTTCCTGAAAATCAGAAAAGAGACCGAGTATCCATTTCTGCTTGAGTCGGTGGAGGGTGGTGAACAGCTGGCACGATATTCATTTTTGGGCAGGAATCCCTACCAGATACTTCGATACGAGGATAGTCAGGTAACGCTGCAGGAAGCAGGGAAAGAACCGGAAAGGCTTAATAGCACTTATTTTGAAACCCTGAAAGAGCTGACCACAGCTTACAGTGAACCCAAGCTGCCCGACCTGCCCCGTCTTACGGGGGGAGCCGTGGGCTTTTCGGCATACGATACGGTACGGGATATAGAACATCTGCCCGATCAGCCGGAGGATGACATGAACCTTCCGGAGGCCGTATGGGCTTTTTATGATGAAGTTTTTGCCTTCGATCATGTGAAGCAACAGGTCATCATTATAAAAACAGTGTTTATTGATAATGAGAATGAGGAGGACCTACAGAAGCTTTATGATTCAGCTTCGCATCGGTTGAACGAACTTGAAGCGTTAGTGGCAGAACCTATAGGCCAGACCAAACCCTTTGACATCGATCCCGACAGCCTTAACAGCAATATGAACAAGGCTAAATTTGAGCAGATGGTTGAGGCGGGTAAAGAGTATATTTACGAGGGTGATATTTTCCAGGTGGTACTTTCCCAGCGATTCGATACCGATTTTGAGGGCGACCGTTTTATGCTTTACCGTGCGCTCCGGATGGTCAATCCGTCTCCGTACCTGTTTTACCTGGATTTTAATGATTTTGCATTTGTGGGCTCTTCACCGGAAGTGTTGGTACGCGTGCAGGATGGCACTGCCGAGCTCCTGCCGATTGCCGGAACGCGTCCCCGCGGAGATACTCCTGAAGAGGACCAGCAGCTGGAAGAGGATCTGAAAAATGATCCCAAAGAAATTGCCGAACATATCATGCTGGTGGATCTGGGACGCAACGATCTTTCCCGTGTTTGTAAGTCGGGTACGGTAAAACCGGTACGCAGCCAGGTGATTGAGCGTTATTCTCACGTGATGCACATCGTCTCAGATATTCGAGGCGAACTTTCACAGGGAGAAACAGCTGTTGATACGCTAATGCAGTGTTTCCCTGCGGGTACCGTAAGCGGGGCACCCAAGATCAGGGCGATGGAAATTATCGATGAACTGGAACCGACCAAACGCGGTCCGTATGCCGGGGCGGTAGGATACTTCGATTTCTCCGGTAACATGGATACGTGTATCACCATACGTACTATGGTTGTATCCCAAAACAAAGTGTATATTCAGGCGGGTGCCGGTATTGTTGCCGACAGTGATCCCGAGCGGGAATTTTATGAAACAAAAGACAAAGCCGGTGCGCTGTTACAGGCCCTGAGTGTAGCGCTGGATATCACATAACAAACACAGAATTAGACAAATAACTCAACACGAAACATGGAACAAGAAGCTAATTCGAAAACTATTCTTTCTGGAATAACTCCTTCAGGAAAACTGCATCTTGGAAACTATTTCGGTGCAATACGGCAACATATCCAGATGCAGGAACAGGGGGATGCATTCTACTTTATCGCAAATTATCATTCCCTGACCTCCATCAATGATGGTAATGAAATCCGTGAGAATACCTATGACATTGCCTTGGATTACCTGGCACTGGGTCTTGATCCTCAAAAATGTACGTTCTTTGCCCAGAGTGATGTACCACAGGTAACGGAACTTGCCTGGATTCTTGGCACATTATGTCCTGTAAGCCTGATGGAAAAAGGAGTGGCCTATAAAGACAAGGTGGCACAAGGCCTCAGCCCCAATATCGGGCTGTTCACCTATCCGATACTGCAGGCTGCCGATATCCTGATTTACGGATCTGATATTGTACCGGTCGGGCAGGACCAAAAACAAAACATCGAGATCTGTCGTGATCTGGCCGGCAAGTTCAATCACAATTTTGGTGGAGAGTACCTGAAGCTGCCCGAAGAACATATTGTGGAAGCGGTAGCCGTTGTACCAGGTATAGACGGGCGAAAGATGAGCAAGTCATATGGTAATACCATTGGCATTTTTGACGAAGGAAAAACGTTGAAGAAAAAGGTAATGTCGATAGAAACCGATTCCACACCGCTTGATGAACCCAAGGATCCTGACTCTTGCAATGTATTTGCGCTCATCAAACTGTTTGCCGATCAGGAAAAACAGAATGAAATCGCAGAAAAGTACCGGGCCGGCGGTTATGGCTACGGACATGCCAAAAAGGAACTGCTGGGTATGATCAATGATTATTTTGGAGAGGTGAGAGAAAAACGCAAAGAGCTGGCTCAAAATATGGATTACGTTCGGGATGTGCTACGCGAAGGGAGTAAAAGAGCTCGTGAACGGGCAGAAAGTGTCATGGAACCGATCCGTGAAGCCACTGGAATCGTCCGAAACTTTAATATTTTGGAAGAAGCCAAATGATTCTAATCATCGACAATTACGATTCGTTCACGTACAACCTCGTGCATATTGTAGCCCAACTCACGGATGAATACAAGGTCATCCGTAACGATAAAATGACTGTAACAGAGGTGGAGGAGCTGAATCCCGATGGGATATTGATATCTCCGGGGCCGGGCCGGCCAGATGAGGCCGGTATTACCGAGCCGGTTATCAGGGAGCTGGGTCATAGAGTTCCGGTGCTGGGTGTATGTCTGGGACACCAGGCAATCGGGGAGGTATATGGAGGTAAAGTGATACACGCGCCCAAATTGATGCATGGGAAGACCTCCCAAATTCATCATGATGGGAAGTCTATTTTTGAAGGGATTAAAGATGGATTTACTGCCACGCGATATCATTCACTGGTTCTTGATCCCGAGCAGATACCGCAGGAGCTGGAGATTACCGCCCGAAGTGAAGATGATGTCATAATGGGACTCCGGCATCGTCAACACCCGGTTGAGGGAATTCAGTTTCATCCCGAAAGCATACTCACGGATGAGGGGCCTCATCTAGTGGCAAACTGGTTCAAACAAAGAATTGAAGCCCGGGCAAAGGTATAATCACTTTATAGCCTAAGTAAGTTTAACAGACAAGCAAGGATTGTAATTAAAATTATATGGCAGACTTAGAATTCACTGACATACTCGAGAAGCTCTCAAATGATGAGGATTTATCCGGGGAGGAAGCCTCCGCGGCATTAAAGGCGATTGTTGATGGCGATGTTAATGACCAGCAGGTTGCAGCTTTTCTGTTTGGCATGCGAACAAAAGGGGAGACGATTGACGAGCTTACAGCTTTTGTCCGCGTGATGCGGGAAGCGGCTGTAAAACCGGAGGTCAAGGTCGACAGCGCTGTCGATTTATGTGGTACGGGAGGTGACCAGGCTGGTACTTTTAACATCTCTACTGCCTCAATGTTTGTTGTTGCCGGCGCTGGTGTACCGGTTCTTAAACACGGAAACCGAAGCGTATCCAGCGAAAGTGGCAGTGCTGATGTTCTCGAAGAACTCGGTGCTGTGATCGATCTGCAGAAAGAGCAGGTAGAGCAGGTTTTTAATGAGACCGGACTGGTATTTATGTTTGCCCCCAATTTTCATCCGGCCATGAAACATGTGATGCCCGCCCGTCGGGGACTTGGAATGCGGACTTTTTTCAATATTCTGGGTCCGCTGCTAAATCCAGCCGGTGTACGGCGGCAGGTTATCGGTGCCTTTAATAAAGATACAGCCCGCCAAATTGCTCATATACTTGCGAACCTGGAGACCGAGTTTGCATACACAGTAAATGCACATGACGGGCTTGATGAGGTAAGCCTTACTGCTCAATCGGAAATTTACGAATTAAAAGACCGGTTTGTATCCGGGGCAATTACGTTTGATCCTCGTTCTCTCGATTTTGACTGGGTAGAGATGGAGAAGCTGATGGGTGGCAATGCAGAGACAAATGCCGGCATCATTACAAATATATTGGAAAACAAGGCGGAACCGGCACAGCGGAATATTATTATACTCAATGCTGCATTTGGCATCCACGCCAGTGGTAAAGTGGATCACCTGGGAGAAGCCAAGGAGTTGGCAAAGCAGAGCCTGGAATCCGGTGCTGCCAGGAAGGCACTCGATCAATTTATTGAAGTAACAAACGAGGTAGCTTAGGGAGAAAATATGCCCACAATTCTGGAACAGATCGTTGAGCAAACAGTCATAGACCTCAAGAAACGACGCAGAAAGGTCTCTTTCAGAGATCTGGAAAGTTTGGAATGTTATGAGCAATCCAGGCGGGATTTCGTTACTGCTTTATCGGGAGATAAAACGGTTTCCATAATTTCAGAGATTAAAAAAGCTTCACCTTCAAAAGGGCTTATCCGCAAAGATTTTGATCCGCAACGTATTGCCGGTCAGTACCGGGAGGGAGGGGCTTCAGCACTTTCCGTTCTAACGGACGAGCCAGCCTTTCAGGGGCGTCTCGAATACCTGCAGGCAGCCTCAATGGAGGTCGATATTCCAGTCTTGCGCAAAGATTTTATTATTGATCCCTACCAGGTTAAGGAGGCGCGGGCTTTTGGTGCAGACGCTGTACTCCTGATTGCCACTATTACCGAAGGAGAGCAGCTTTCGGAACTGATGGCTGCTGCAAAAGAGTTTGAATTAAGTGCGCTGGTAGAAATTTATTCGGAAAAGGATCTTCAGGTCGTGGATCTGGAAAGTATAGAAGTCCTGGGAGCTAACAACAGGGATCTGCATACATTTGAAGTTGACTTGCACAGAGGTATCGATTTGTTACACAAGGCAAAGGATGGCACTATTTTAGTGTCAGAAAGTGGACTGAGCAGTCCCGAGGATCTTAACTTGCTTTTTGATGAAGGTATTAATGCTGCTCTGATTGGCGAATACTTTATGCGCCAGCCTGATCCCGGAGAGGCCGTTAAACAGTTGATTGAAGGTTTTGAAGAGCTGAAGGAAAATACGATGGAAAATGTTCAAAAATAGAATTTTAATCTATAATTCTGTTGGTCTTTGAATTGAAGTTAATTGCAAAAAATGTTTGTAGATAGTTCTAAGCGTACAAAAGTAAAAATATGTGGACTTACAAACCTGCAGGATGCACGGTTTGCCTCCGGTGCGCTGGCTCATTACATGGGTTTCAT
>JBEPXS010000238.1:3537-5862 GCA_041641755.1 Balneolaceae bacterium | reverse complement strand
ATGTGGTTTGCTACACGCAACGGACTCAACAAGTATGACGGGTATGAAATGACGGTATATCAGTATGACATGGAGGATTCTACCTCCCTATCAGGCAATGACGTACGGGATATCCTGGAAGACCAAGACGGAAACCTCTGGATTGCGACCTTCACCGGACTAAACAGATATAACCGGGATAAAGACAATTTTACTCATATCCTAAATGGTTCCGGACCTTATTCGATTTCCAGTAATCTGGTAACCTGTCTATACGAAGATGCAGAAGGTCATATCTGGGCGGGAACAACCGGCGGCCTAAACAGGATTGACCCGGAAAAGGGTACGGTAACTCGGTATTTGGCAGATTCTGACGACCGGACAAGTATTTCCAGTGGACATATTTCGTCTATAACCGAAGATGGAGAGGGAAATCTATGGGTAGGTACCTATGACGGACTCAACAGGTTTGACAAGAAAAGCGGAACGTTTAGAACGTACTTTTTTGATCCTGACGAGAACCTGGGATCGAATAGGATCCAGGCATTATTGCTCGATTCCAGAGATAATCTTTGGATCGGTACACATGGCGGTGGGCTGGCAAAGTATCATTCCGAAACCGATTCGTTTACCCATTTTCGGCACATTGAGGGCGATCCATCTACCATCTCTCACAACGTCATACTGTCGCTTGGCCAGGATCATGCGGGCCGGTTGTGGATCGGTACGGAGAATGGTGGACTCAATATTCTTAATACCACCACCGGCCGGATTACCGTTTACAAGCATAATGAGTTTGACGATAAGAGTCTCAGCAACAACTCCATCTATAGCATCTACCGTGACAACCGGGATAATATGTGGATCGGGACATTCAGCGGGGGCGTCAACTTTTATGACAGAAACGCCAAGGCTTTTGTTCACCACGAAACAGGAGTGAACAAAAATAACAGCCTTTCCAATAACAATGTACAGGCAATTGACCATGACTCGGAAGGAAACATCTGGCTGGGCACCGACGGCGGGGGAGTAAACAAGTTTAATCCCAGTAACGGTGAGTTTACCAATTTCACTAATGAGCCGGGCAATCCTAACAGCCTCTCGGGCAATCATTTGTTGGGGCTGATGGTGGACAACCGGGACCGCGTGTGGGGCGGAACCTGGGGCGAAGGGGTAAGTGTCTACAATCCCTCGCAAGGCACGTTTACAAATTACCGTCACGATCCCGATGACCCCAACAGTCTGAATTACAATAATATTTCGAATATTTACCAAGACCGCAGGGGAAATATCTGGATATCCACCCTTGGCGGCGGCCTTGATTTTTTGGACCCGGAATCGGGACAGTTTACCCATTACAAGGCGCCCCCCCAGGATCCGGCCGCCCCAAAAACGATCAGCGATGATTTTCCGAGTGAGATCTATGAGGATCGAAAGGACAATATCTGGATCGGTACGGCAGCGGTAGGGTTGTACCTGCACAACCGCCAGACGGGGGTATTCAAGCATTTTCAGCAGCAGGAGAGTGATCCCACCAGCCTGCAGGGCAAGATGGTCATAGACTTTCTGCACGATAGTAAGGGACGCCTCTGGATCTGCACGGATGAAGGGTTGAACCAGTTTCATTACCGGGACAGCACGTTTACCGTCTTCACCCGGCAGGATGGACTGCAGTCGAATATGGTCAAGAGCATTCTGGAAGACGACCGCGGAAACCTGTGGTTGGGTACCAACAAAGGACTGTCCAGGTTCAATCCAGGCGATACCACCTTCACCAATTTTGCCCCCTCCAATGGGTTGCAGGGTAACGAGTTTAACGCCAATTCAGCACTGAAGGCAGAGAACGGATGGATGTATTTCGGAGGGGTCAACGGGTTCAACGCCTTCCATCCAGACAGTATCCGCAAAAACAGCTACGCGCCTCCGGTGGTCATCACCGACTTCCAGATCTTCAACCAGGATGTGCCCATTGGTAAAGATTCAGAACTTCAAAAACAGATCACTGAAACCGATAAAATTGTGCTTTCGCACGAGCAGTCAGTGTTTTCATTTGAGTTTGCTGCGCTTAACTTTACTTCGCCCGAGAAAAATCAGTACGCCTACAAGATGGAGGGCTTTGACCAGCAATGGAACTACGTAGATAGCAAGCGCACCGCCACGTATACCAACCTGAATCCCGGAGAGTACACCTTCCGGGTAAAAGCCTCAAACAATGATGGCATCTGGAACGAGCAGGGAACAGCGATTGCAATGGTTATAACACCTCCGTTCTGGCAGACCAGTTGGTTTTACGTAATAAGCGCGCTGTTTATTGCAGGTGTAGTCTTTACCTCCTATCGCTGGAAA
>JBEPXS010000238.1:0-3527 GCA_041641755.1 Balneolaceae bacterium | reverse complement strand
AGTAAGAAGCATACGACAGCATAACGCGGAGTTGGAGACGAAGGTTGCTGAACGCACCTCCGAATTAAATGAAAAGAATGAGCATCTGGAGGGTGCCCTTAAAGACCTGGAGGATGCTCTCAAGGAACTTAAAGAGACGCGAAGCCAATTGGTGGACAAAGCCCACAAGGCCGGTATGGCGGAGGTTGCTACCGGGGTACTCCACAATGTGGGTAACATCTTGAACAGCATAAATGCCTCTACCTCCATCATCAATGAAACGCTTGAGAGTTCACGTATTAAAAACATCATGAAAGCAAATGATAAGCTGAGGGAGCAGATCGATGATATTGTAAGTAACAATCCGGACAGTAAGTTGTTGTTGGAGTATTACCTGAAGTTGGAAGAGCCATTGAACAAGGAATATAAACGCCTGAAAACGCAGAAAGATCGATTAAAGGAAAAAGTGAGTCTCATCAATGAAGTTGTAGCCGCTCAGCAAGATTTCTCTAAAGCGGGTGTTATTACCGAAAAAGTGGATATTGAAGAGCTGTTTGAAAGTGCTCTCACACTACAAGCCGGCAGTATTGAACGACACGGGCTGGTCGTCAAACGTAATTACCAACCGGTAGTGCCGATTGAGCTGGAAAAACCCAAGGCGATGAATATTCTGTTTAACCTGTTGAAAAATGCCAAGGAATCTATGGATGAGGCCGAGCCCGTTGAAAAGCTTCTTACCGTAAGCTGCTGGCAGGACGAAGAGTTTGTACATCTGTCCGTATCAGATAGTGGTCTCGGCATCAGTGATGAAAATTTAAAGAAAATATTTACTCACGGTTTTACTACTAAAAAGAAAGGGCACGGTTTTGGGTTGCACAGCAGCGCCAACTATATGAAAGAGATGGGGGGCAAAATACAGGTAGAAAGTGACGGGCTTGGTGAAGGTGCCGAGTTCATACTCTCATTCCCCAGAGATAAAAATGATAGAACTGCCAAAACATTGACTAATGGGCAAGATTTTAGCCAGAACGGTTATTAATTTTTACTAAAATACTAGATCTGATTGTATGGGGGCATCCTGATGTGTCGCTACGTTAAATTCCATCAGTTATAGAGTGCAGTAAGATTTGTTATCAGGTTTTTAGTGTATTGGAGATTATTTGAAAAATTCAGAAAAGAAACGCAGGTTCGAATTGGGCAAGGCCCATCGTTTGGCCAGGGCCAATTATATACCACGGGTGTTTGGTTTTGCTGCTAGTTTTGCGATTACCGGATTATTGGTTGTTGAAAACAGTTGGTCATACTGGAACCTTGTTTTCTGGGGAGCATATTTTTTGGTGTATCCGCATCTTGTTTACCTGGCATCAAGAACCAAGCCAGGCCAGAAGGAGATTGAAATTCGTGCAATGTGGATTGACTCGTTTATAATCGGTGGTTTAACTGCACATTTTCATTTCTCTCTATGGATGTCATATGTTTTTTTGGTGGCAGTAGTTTTAAATAGTGTAATGGTGGGCGGCTTCCGGCAACTACTTAGATCAATGTTATTGTACGCTTCGGGAATTTTGTTATTCGGGTTGATAAATGGATTTAATGTAGAGCTGGGTGCTCCATTTTATATAGAAGTGCTGGCAATGCTGTCGCTCTTGCTGTACGTCATTAGTATAGCCTCCACCTTCTACGGGCAAACCCGCCGACTGGCTGAGATTAGGATGGAGCTGGAAGAGAAAAACACTGTGTTGGGAACGACCCGAAGTGAATTGGTCGAAAAGGCAAGAAAAGCCGGCATGGCAGATGTAGCCACCGGGGTGCTTCATAACATTGGCAATATTCTTAGCAGTGTTAAAGTATCCATCTCGATTTTGCACAATACACTTCGGAACTCCCGTATACAGGCTCTGAAGAAAGCCAATAACATGCTGAAGAACAGGATCGAATCTTTTCCAGTGGAAGACCCCAAAGACAAACTATTATTGGAGTATTACCTGAAAATTGAAGAACCGATCTATGAAGAATATGAACGCCTGAGAACCCAAAAGGATCGCCTGCGGGAAAAGATAGACCTCATCGTTGATGTAATTGCAGCCCAGCAAGATTATTCAAAAGGAGACATCTTCATTGAAGAGGTGAATTTACAGGATATGGCTGAGAGTGCTCTGACATTGCATGCCGGTAGTATAGCAAGGCATGATTTGACTATTGAAAAAGAATTTGAGAAAACAGAGTCAGTGAATGTTGAAAAAAACAAATTGATGCATATTCTGTTCAACCTGTTTAAAAATGCCAAGGAAGCGATGGAAGGACAATCACCAGATGATAAATATATTACTATGAACATATGGCAGGATGAAAAATCTGTCTACCTGTCTATCGCTGATACCGGTTGTGGGATAAAAAACGAAGACATTAATAAAGTTTTTTCACACGGATTCACTACCAAAAAGAAAGGTCATGGGTTCGGACTTCACAGCTGTGCCAACTATATGAACGAGATGAATGGGGAGATCAGGGTTGAAAGTAGTGGCCCCGGAAAAGGAGCGACATTTACCCTTTCGTTTCCCAAAAACGCACAAAAAAACAAGAATGCGCTCAAAGAAATGGAAGCAAGGGATTAGCGTACAGGAAAATATTTACGTTTACGAACCATGAATAATTTAAATCAAAATATTAGTAACCCCGTAGCAATACGGCTTCTGGTTTTAATCAGTTTGGTTTCACTTGCCTGGTCAGACAGCTATGGACAAAATCCAGGCTATCAGAAGTTCAATCATCTTACCACTAAAGACGGCCTATCGCAAAGCTCAGGTCATGCTATACTACAGGACAGCCAGGGTTATATGTGGTTCGGGACCAACAGCGGGCTAAATAGATATAATGGGTACGAGGTTTCCGTCTACAAACATAACCCCGAGGATTCAACTACCATCAGCGGCGACAATATCAGCGTTATCTATGAAGATCGACGAGGTAATTTGTGGGTGGCAGCCACCGGAGCGGGACTCAATTTGTTTAACCGCAATAAAGATACTTTCAGTCATTATAAAATTATCTATACCGAAACCGGAGAGGTTGCAAGTGGTGGAATAAGCAATAATTCAGTCTCCAGTATACTGGAGCTCAGCAACGGTCAGTTTTGGCTGGGAACCGATCACGGATTGAACCTTTTCGACAGAGATACCGAGGAATTTGTCCATTTCCTGGCTGACTCTAACGATTCCACAAGCATCAGTAGTAGCTTCATTACCAGTCTCTATGAAGACAGCGAAGGTAATTTTTTAATCGGGACCGAGAACGGATTGAATATTTGGAATCCCGAAAAAGAAAATTTTTCATCTTTCCCCCACCAGTTGTCCGGGTTAAGTCCACTTAAAGGGAAAACCATTAATAAAATATATGAAGACAGGGGAGGAATGCTCTGGATTGGCACGGATGAAGGGCTTTATGCTCATAATCGGGAGACTGGTGATATCCGGGAGTATAAACATAACCCGAACGATAACTCGAGCATAAGTGGTAATATTATTTTTTCCATTATAGAGGATAGCAGG
>JBEPXS010000237.1:0-5869 GCA_041641755.1 Balneolaceae bacterium | reverse complement strand
ATAACAGATGCTCAATCCTATGTTACCTATTTCTTTTGTACGTGAAACAACCGGTCGGTTTTTACCCGACTCTACATAATCCGACTCATGATAACTTTCTCCGTCAGGTAGGTCTACATCAAAAAGATGAATTTTATTATAACGGGCCAGGATATTTCCATCGGGCCCTACCAAAAGAGATCTGTTATATATTTTGCCATTCTCTGCCGGAACCTGGTGGCTACCACCCAGCAGATATATATTGAATTCATTTGCCGCATCTTTTAAGAACTCAGGTGTTCGTTCGGCAATCTCCTCAGCCTGTTCAAGGCGGGTATTCAGATCCCCCAGAAAGGTGAAGTTTTCCGGAAGTCCAACAAGGCGAACACCTTGTCCGGCCGCTCGCTTAATGAGTTCATACGCCTGTTCCAGGTTATGATCAAAATCAGGTTGGCTGTTCATTTGAATTGCTGCAGCTCGATAAGTCTCCATAGCAGTAATTTTTTAATTGGTTGCCGGGTCTTTCCAGAACAATCTTAACAATAAATAACGTAACATACAGAATCCTGATTCACTAAAAGAGTATGACACGGTTAAAGAGTTTGCTAACTATTCTTTTTAATGCCCGTTAACCACTTTTTTAGTCGTTCATTTTACGATGAGGGACATCCGGCCGGTGGGCGGACTAAAGAAATACAGTCGGGTACTTACTACTAACTTAAGCATCTCGTCTTTGGGTGTACCTTTTGGAACGGCCCAAAAGGCACGAAAAGGCCGCCGGGGAATCGTAGATATTGTGCTGGATGTACCGTTGACGTTATGCAGTGCTTTCGAGCACCCGTAGTCCTCAAGCTCTTTTTTCCCGCGATTCCCCGGACCCCAAATTGGTGCCATTATTTGAATATCAGCATTAAACATCCAGAAGGTGCTCCATATAAACAACTTTATAGCAGTAGAAGAAAAATCGGAAGAATTTACTGTCTGAGATCGGTTTTCTGCTCATCCGGGCAGCGTCCTGGTAGCTGTCAAATCGATTGAGTTTTACATTCTTCTTGGGTTTTGGTTCGTTTTGGAGTCTGTCCGACTGCCGGCGGACCAAGCCAAAATGAACACCACAGAAAATAGATTAAGCAGAAGATTAAAAGCTGAGGCTTGTCACCATCTCTTACTGTTCATTTTTTTCGATAAGAGAAACCTGACTGTGGCCGGGTCTAAAGAACGGTCACTAAAAATTGCAAAGGCCGGAAACCGATGCACAATATTAACTCATTCTCTCGATTCTTATTCCAAATTCAGAGTAACTGAATGCTCCCTGCACTGGGACCAATAAAAATTTCAACGGGTTAATTTTCTTTGGTGCGACCCATCCGCTGATATTACGTAGATCTCCGTCCCGTTGTCTCCTGAGGATAGATAGGCTATTTTACCACCGTCGGGTGACCATGAACCATAATATTTATTGCTGCCTCCGTGAGTTAACTGGCGGAGGCTTTTTTTATTAAGATCCAACACAAACAGGTTGAAAATCCCCTTTTCCCTGTCCGAAGAAAACAGAATTCGGCTTCCGTCCGGTGACCATACCGGTGATATATCATAAGCCATTGCCTTTGTAACTCTTCGTTTATTGTTTCCGTCGGCCTGCATAATGAAGATATCAAAAAAGCCAGTTATATTGGATATATAAGCTATTTTATCGCCATCCGGCGACCAGACAGGGTCAAGAGTATATGCGCTGGAATTGGTTAGTCTGGTCTGCTGACTGCCATCAACGTTCATCACATAAATTTCAGGCTGAGTGTTGCGACCGGAGACAAAAACGATCTTGTCTCCACCGGGTGAAAACCGGGGATGAACATCAGTGGCCAGATTCCATGTCAAGGGCTGGCGGTTCCTTCCACGCTCATTCATGGTATAGATCTCATAATTACCTCTTTCACTCCGCAGATGGGCCAGTATCGTCCGACCGTCGGGTGACCAACTGGGTTTGTAACCATCACGGGTGTAGGTTTCATACAATCCCTTTACCTTGTAAACGATGGAGTCCGGTGGATGTGGTAGAACAGAGCTCTCACGATCTGAATAGAAGGCTATATTTCTCCCGTTTGGTGACCAAGATGGATAGAGATCATTAGCCGGGTGATTGGTGATCTGCTCCCTGGAGTTGTCGCCCATATCAATAACGTAAATATCATAATTACCTTCATAAGCGGCTGAAAAAGCCAGCTTTTGACCATCTGGTGACCAATACGGACCAGTTGCCAGGACACTCTCGGGATTGTAGGACTGTGCATTGGATACACTGCTGGTAAGAACTTGTAAAATGATTATCAGCAGTAAATGGATGCTATGAGATCGGAAAAACATTATGGCCTCTTTCGCAGAGTAAACGTAAACATCGGAAGAATACCATTATCAAGATCAGATATAACTCAAATAAATTCAATCTGTTGTAAAAACAGGAGCTTTAATTTTGCCCTAATCCCACATACCCGATGGGACAATCTCCAGCAGATGTCCATCAGGATCCCGGAAGTAAATTGACTTGTAGTCTTCGCCCCATTTCTGCTCGTGTTCAATTTCAATGCTACCAGAGTTTATCCAGGCTTTAACCTCCTCATATTTTTCTTTTGGTACTTCAAAGGCGAGATGCATCTCTCCCTCACCATAATGAGCGGGCAGAGTTTCTTCATTTCTCGTTGATTCTGCAATAAAACATAGCAATACCGAAGATCCTGCTCTAAAAAATATATGACGTCCCTCCTCCCTGCTTATGACCTCCAGTTGTAATTTCCCTTTATAGAAAGCTTCTGTTTTATCCAGATCCTTTATATATAGAGAGGTTTCTTTAATCTGATTGAAAAACATTATCCAACCTTATTTTAAAATTGATCCTTAACCGGAGGATAATCCGACCAAATTTTGGCTATAAGAGGACTTTGCGAAATCCTACTGTCATTGACTGTAAATGCTGTTAAATGGAGATTGCTTTCCAAACACTTTCAGGACAATGACAGATAATATTTATAAAGGTTTTTCTCCACCTATAATCAATTTAGATAGATCATCGAACTAATTCCTTTTAGCCCCTCTATTTAAAAACTCTTCATAAAGTTTTGTATGACGACTTATCATCGGAATTTTATTGCCACGGATAAACACGTGCTCTATGTGATTCATCGGCTCAAACGGGTCTCCGTCGGCAATGAACAGGTTAGCCTGTTTGCCCTCTTCAATACTGCCCAGGCGGTCGTCCACCCCAAATATTTCTGCGGCATTAATTGTCACCGCTTTTAATGCTTCCTGCTTCCCGAGTCCGTACGTAGCAGCAAAACCCGCATGATACGGCAGGTTCCTGATATTCTCGGCCTCACCGGTAGCGATGGCAACTTTCACACCAGCTTCATGGAGCTTTCCCGGATTCTGATACGGCCGCTGGTAATTATCATTGTCCCTGACCGGGGTGTAGAGCGTGGATACAAGGCAAGGTACATCGGCATCCGCGATCTCGTCGGCAACTCTCCACCCTTCCTGAACACCCGCCAGGATAAAGTTCGTTTCTTCATGCTTTTCGATCCAGTTGAGAGCGTCCAGGATATCTTTCTTTCGTTCCACGGAAATGATAACGGGCACCTCACCGGTAACAACCTCACGCATCGCGTCAAACTCCCGATTCACATCCGGTTGGGTTTTATCATCAGGATTCTGCTCATAGGCGGTCATCATCGTGTTATAGAAGACCGCTTCTTTCCAGTAGTCGTTAAGCTGTTTGATATCCTTTTTATATGCCTCCTGAACCTTTTCCTCCGAACGGTCATCATACTCCGATTTATAGGAGGTCGGCCAGTTGAGATGCAGGGCCGCGTTAGGGATTACCGCCATCGAATCCGGAGTATATCCATAGAGGTCCATCAACATTGTTTTTCCAGCAATACGGCCTGAGACGGGCATTGATATAACATGCGTAACACCGTTGACCCGCGTTACCGGGATATTGACACTGCTCGGATTAATGGCTGTAAAAGCTCTCACGTTAGGATTGAATTCGCCCAGCTCCGCCTGGTCGTTGGTCACATCAACCGCATCGATTTCCACCAGGCCCAGGAGTGTGCCCGAATCCATAAAGCCGGGATACAGATGCTTGCCGGATGCATGAATACGTTCGTATTCGGGCGTAATTTTAACTTTCTTCCCGACAAAAGAGATCTTTTCTCCGTCAATCAATACAATTCCGTCTTCAATTATCCCGTTGGTAACGGTGTGAATGGTAGCCCCGGTGATGGCAAATTTCCCGAACTCTGCCTTCTCAGGAATCTGTGCCATTGCCCCGGTCATCATCAATAAAGTGATGCAACAAGTACTGATAATATGTTTACAAAATCTCATTACGCTATTCTTCATTTTCAAATTCATATTATTTTGCTCCCGTCAGAAACTGTACGCCGTTGTTGTCAAAGAAGATGCCCGTGCCCCTGAGGCAGGAATCTTCTTCGCGACCCGACTCATACCACTTATTGTAGCTCTCATCAAACTCCTTCTCCGGATCGATCTCTACTCGCATGTCGTCAGGATCTTCTGCCCTGTTGAAATAGTTTTTACCATCCACATATGTTTTTTCACAGATACTATAGATGCTGAGCGGGTGATCACTCCAGATTGCGATATCACCGTGTTTACCAGTCTCAATGCTGCCCACCTTGTCGGCTATGCCGAGCTGCCTGGCGGGATTAATGGTAATCATTTTGAGGGCATCCTCTTTGGAAGTCCCGCCGTAATGAACCGCCTTGGAGGCCTCGTGGCTGAGATGACGGATCAGCTCACCACTGTCGGAGTTGATACTGTTATTGACCCCGTTGGCGTTGAGGATGGAAGCGTTGTAAGCGGTTGAGTAATACACCTCGAATTTATAGGCCCACCAGTCAGAAAAGACAGAGGTGTGGGCCCCGTGCTTGCGCAGCTCGGGTGCTACTTTAAAGGCTTCATTGGCATGCTGGAACGTATAATTTTCGACTCCGTAATCCTCGAAGACCCGCATCAGCATATGGATCTCGTCTGCGCGGTAGGAATGGCAGTGAACCAGGATCTCCCCTTCAATGATATCTGCCAGGACCTCCAGCCGAAGGTTTTTAGCCACCGGCTTGGGAGGCGTACCTTCCGGATCCTGGTCGTATTCCTTTTTCTTTTTGAGATAAGCCTCGCGTCGTCGACGATAATCCAGGGCCGCATCAAAATTTTCCCGTATCACCTGCTCAACCCCCATGCGGGTACGCGGCTGTACGTCGAAGCCCTGTCCGTGGACACGAGTGGGGTTCTCACCCAGTGCAAACTTGATTGTCCGGGGAGCATCCTTAAAGCGCATATCATCCATGCTGGTACCGTAGCGCAACTTGAGGGTCTCGTTTTGTCCCCCGATCACATTGGCCGAACCGTGCATCAGGTGGATCGTGGTAACGCCGCCGGCCAGAGCCCAGTAGATGTTGATATCGTTCGGGTTGATCGACTCCTCCATTGTAACCTCCGAAGTGACCGGGTTGGTCCACTCGTTAATGTCAACGCCGGCTATGTGTGAGTGCGCGTCGATAATCCCCGGTGTTACATACTTACCCGTAGCGTCCACCTTCTGAACTCCCCGTGGAACATCAAGATCTTTGCCGATTTCGGTTATAATTCCGTCTTCAATTAAAATATCGGTATTCTTCATTTCACCATTGGTGATGGTCAGCACCGTACCGTTCTGTATAAACACCGACCCCTTCTCCTGCGCGAACCCGGTACTCAGCGCCATACATAAAACCAGTATACTCAGGTAAAACTTCCTCATCGTTGACTCCTTCATTCTTCTTTATCTTTAGATTCTTCTGATTCTTCCTCTTCAAATTCCGTCAGCCGTCCG
>JBEPXS010000236.1:0-5893 GCA_041641755.1 Balneolaceae bacterium | reverse complement strand
TGGTACGGGGTATAGGAGGTGTACCATCCGGGATTTTCAAGGACGTTTCGTTGAATCACGTTGGGAGTCAACGTGTCGTAGTAGCCCATCCCGATGAAGGATTTGAAAATTTCATTATTTGAAGCCAGCTCCCGGAACTGCTCCAAAAAACGGTATTCACTCATCGGTTCATCCAGCTCCAGGTCTTGCTGAAGACGAATATCCTGCGGAACGGTTTCATCTATAAGCTGGTCAAGCGATTCCGCCCCTACCACTTCCAGCATCTCATTGATCTGTTCCTCGTCAGGACCGATATGGCGGTGCCAAAACCGTTCTTTGTCAAAGTTGATACTCATCTAGCTGATATTGTATGTATAGTAAATTATGGGAAGAATGGTTATAAAATATCTATGCTTCTATCGTGTTTACGACTGACTCCTTCGATTGCTGTAACGAAAGCACAAAAGGTAAGCAAGATGTATGTAAAATTACAGAGCCATTACTTATTCTTTTGTTCTAATTTAATTCGATAGTAATTACTGCTTCACATACTCTCCAGTTAGTATCAACGGGAAGTATTAATTCCTATCCATCCTTAAAATATTCCTCGCAGACTACAGCTCTATAAATCGATCCATCAGTTCCCTCATAGAGGCATTGGCCTGCTCAAAAAGTTGATCTTCAGATAGCATCTCTTCTGCAGATTGAATAAAGCCTCCGGCTACAGATAGCTCATTCCGGCAATTTTTAATCAGTTTACTCAAACTGCTTCTTGTCATCTCCAAATGAAACTGCAATCCTAACACACGATTTTCAATAAGAAAACCCTGTCGGGGACACCCTGAACTTACCGCCAGGTTTATGCCTTTTTCCGGGATTTCAAACGTTTCTCCATGCCAGTGCAGCACTTTCTGTTGTTTGGGAAGAAAATCGAACAGGGGAAGCTGCCGTGCTTTACCACTCCATTCTATCGGGTGCCACCCGATCTCTTTTCCTCCATTGATACAAACCGTTGCTCCTAAAACATCAGCAACCATTTGGGCTCCAAGACAGATACCTGCAATTTTTACCTGTTCAGCCAAACAGAGCCGTATAAATTTCTTTTCCTGCTTTAACCATGGATATTGCTCCTCATTATGAATACTCATCGGTCCTCCCATCACTACCAGCAAATCAATATCGGAAGGATGGGGCAGGTCATTTCCTGAATAAAGCTGAGTAAGAGTCACTGAAAAATTCCTGGATTGAGCCCAGTCCTTCAGAATTGCAGGACCCTCAAAAGGAACGTGTTGTCAAAAATGAACCTTCATCTTTCCGGAAGCTCCTTAATTTTTTTCGAGAACGTAACATCCTTTCCATTTTAGTTCAAGAAAAAGATCTATAAGAATCCAATATTTGTTTTTTCTTGTTCACTATTTTTAATTACTTAAATCCTTTCCAGAGACCTTTATAAAACCCCGGTTTTTCAAGGCACTCTTCCATTTACAGCTATCGTCAAATAAAGAAGTACATGCACACTCGAACATCTTTTATTAGCATACTAATTATAGTATTGGGAATTCCACTTTTATCATTTGCACAGCAGGAAAAAAAACCCAGACTCATTATCGATCCATCTGATATCTCTTTGGAAGTGAACGAAGAAGTCGATCTCAAGGCTACCGTTTATGATACCAAAGGAAATGCCACTGAGGACACGGTCCTTTTTTACTCCCGGGCCAGGGCATCTGTCTCTGTCACGCCAAATGGCCATGTTAAAGCTTTTGAACCAGGTAATTTTGAAATAATAGCCGTTGCAGTAAGACCTGATACCCAGATCACTCAGTCGGTCGAAGTTAAAATTGTATATCCCGCCTTGCAGGAGATCACGTTGCAGGGCCTCCCGGAAATAATATACACCGGTACAACCCTGCCACTCAACTACAAAATTACCGATGAGCAGGGGCAAACGCGCAAAAATGTAGAAATCCAGCTTTCCAGCTCTGACAACTCGATTGCGGAAGTTGATCAGTTTGGCCAGTTGCGAGCAAAACATTCCGGTGATTTTACCCTTATTGCTACGGCCGGATCTATCGAGCAGTCATGGAAGGCCGAAGTCAGAGAAAATCCCGTTAGTAACATTGAACTGGAAACCGAGGCTAACAGCGTTCGCACCGGCGATGTGATTCATCTGGATGCACGACTTTTGAATGCCCGCGGGGAACAGGTGAACAATGTACCCGTGACCTATTCATTTCTCCGTCAAACCGATATCGAACGGGGCCGTGGTGCCTCGGCCAGGATTGAGCAGGACGGACGATTTGTAGCTAACCAGCCCGGACTCTACAGGCTCATAGCCAAATCGGGATCAGCCGTTGATGAACGTACAATTCAGGTAACTCCACGTAACGTGCAAAAAGAGATTAAGGTAGTCGGCCATGGAAAGGTATTAGACAAGCACACTTCCGACCTTTGGGTTTGGGAAGGAGTTGACGGACGAGACTATGCTGTAACAGGAACCTGGGGAGCAGCAGGTGAGGCTTATTTTTGGGATGTAACTACCCCCTCCGACCTGCAGGTTATAGATACCGTTTCTGTGGATGCTCGTACCGTGAATGACGTTAAAGTATCGGCTGACGGGCGTATCTGTGTTCTCACACGTGAAGGAGCTTCCGACCGTAAAAACGGCATTGTAATTCTGGATGTAAGTAATCCGCGAAATGTGAAAAAAATCACCGAATATAATAATGGGCTGACAGGTGGGGTTCATAACGCTTTTATCTGGAACGACTATGTTTTTGCCGTAAACAACGGACGCCGCTATGATATCATTAATATTAAAGATCCCACTAAACCGAAAACGGTCAGCCGGTTTGAACTGGATAGCCCCGGACATGCGGTGCACGACGTGTGGGTGGAAGACGGAATAGCTTATTCTTCCAACTGGAGTGACGGTGTACAGATTGTAGATGTAGGCAGTGCCTCAGATGCGGCAAGCCCGGAACAACACAATGCAGGGCTGGGATCACCTGAAAACCCGGTCAAACTTGGAAGCTTTACCTATCCCAGCGGATGGAATCACGCAGCCTTTCCATTTAGAAGCCAGTCTACCGGTGATTTCTATGTAATTGCCGGTGATGAGGCTTTTCCAAATGGCTTGTATCTTCAAGACAAACCTACGATTCCAGCGGGCTGGATTCATTTTGCCAAATTTGAAGACGACTGGGACAAACACCGCGAAGTAGCGCGCTATCAAGTTCCGGAAGCAGGCACCCACAATTTCTGGGTTAAGGACGATACTTTGTATGTGGCTTATTATAATGCAGGTCTTAGGGTGGTGGATATTTCCGGGGAACTGATGGGTGATCTCTACGAACAGGGCCGTGAAATTGCCCGTTTCCGCCCGATGCATCATAAAGCTATTGTCCCCAATGCCTCTATGACATGGGGACCACAACCTCATAAAGGCCACATATTTATTTCAGACTGGAACTCCGGGCTATGGGTTCTAAAACTCGAAGAAAGGTCACCGCGGTAAACCAAGATTGTAGTTGTAGCCATGAAAAAATATCATTTACATAACCTCCTCTCCTGTTTTTTATTTGTCATTTGTATTCTTTTTTTCTCTGTAAAATCTGCGTACGCCCAAAAACACTGGGTGTACGTGGCGGCGGAATCAGAAGATGAGGTTTCTCTCGTAACATTTGATGCGGAAAGCCATCAGGGTTCGGTAGCGGAAGTGATCACGATCGGGCAGTATCCCACCGAAATAGAAGGGCCGCATGGTATCAACCTATCTCCCGACGGTGATCATTGGTTTCTTTCGGTAGCTCATGGAAATCCCTATGGATGGCTTTATAAATTCAATACCCAAGATAACCAGCTCATTCAACGAACTGAACTGGGAATATTTCCGGCCAGCATGGAGGTGTCAACCGCAACCGGCCTGCTATATGTTGTGAACTTTAATCTCCACGGAGATATGGAGCCTGGTACAGTTTCAGTGGTAGATCCGGAGGCGATGAAAGTGGTAGGAGAAATCAAAACGGGTATCATGCCACACGGGTCACGAATAAGTAGCGACGGACGGAGACAATACCATGTTTCAATGATGACTGACGAACTGATAGAGATTCATACACTGTCGATGGAGGTTTCCCGCAGGCTGGATGTTGCTCCAAACAAAACCGAATTAAATAAGAACAGCACCGAACCAATGGCCAAACCCACCTGGGCTGATCCCCACCCAAACAAGTCTTTTGTGTATGTCTGTAATAATGGTTCTGACGAGATAGTAGAAGTTGATACAAAAAATTGGCAGATAACGCGCCGTTTCAATACTGGTAAAGCCCCTTATAATCTGGAGATCAGTCACGATGGTAAACTCCTGGTAGCGACGTACAAAGGAGAAGGAACAACAGGAGTATGGAATCTGCAACAGGGAAAAGAGATAGCAAGAATATCAAACAGCCGTCTTGTCCCACACGGTGTCTCGATCTCTCCTGATAATCAATTTGCCTTTATCTCGGTTGAAGGGGAACGGGGAGAACCCGGGTCCGTGGATGTAATTGATCTGCAAAATCTGGATTTGGCTGAGGTTATTGAAGTCGGAAAACAAGCCGGAGGTATTATTCACTGGAAGACGACAGAAACAGAATGAGAGCTTATGAACAAATCCATTTACTTGTTTAGATTTAGACTTATTGAACAATTTTTAGTCTAGACTAAAAATATTTTTATCCTTACTATATATTCAGTATTCTCATTTTTGAATTTAATTATTACAAACAATCATGTTAGAATTCCTCGAAGTCAAAGAATGGTTTTATGCAATAAATCCGGTTTACCAGGCGCTTTGTGGTGGTATCTTTACCTATGCGTTGACAGCCCTGGGAGCCGGCCTGGTTTTTTTCACCCATAGTGTGGGATACAAGCTGCTTGATGCAATGATGGGTTTTGCTGCCGGCGTAATGATTGCTGCCAGCTTCTGGTCACTGTTGGTCCCCTCTATTGATATGGCTGCCGCACAGGGTATGGTTGAATGGTTTCCGGCTGTAGTGGGATTTTTAATGGGCGGTGTTTTTCTGCGAGTATGTGACCAGTATATGCCGCATCTGCATATCGGTTTTCCGGAAGAAGAGGCCGAAGGCATCAGTACTTCCTGGCGTCGTGCTACACTTTTGGTACTAGCAATCACCCTCCATAACATTCCGGAGGGTCTGGCAATCGGGGTTCTGTTTGGGGCAGCCGCTTCGGGAGTCGATCCCTCGGGAAGTGCAACCATTATCGGGGCCGTAACGCTGGCTCTGGGTATCGGCATCCAAAACTTCCCGGAAGGTGTTGCCGTATCCATGCCACTTCGCCGTGAAGGGGTATCGGTGGGGCGCAGTTTCTGGTATGGGCAACTTTCGGGAATCGTAGAGCCGGTTTCAGCAGTCATCGGTGCGGCGGCTGTACTTATGGTTCAACCCCTTCTTCCATATGCGTTAGCCTTTGCAGCCGGAGCAATGATCTATGTTGTTGTGGAAGAGTTAATCCCCGAGTCGCAACTGCACGGGAATACCGACATTGCAACGCTGGGTACGATGCTGGGATTTGCCGTAATGATGCTACTGGATGTTGCCCTTGGTTAAGAAAAATTTATCTGAATTAGAATGATTAAATATAGTAGCTCCACACCTTCTGAATATATATGTTATTCAAAAGATAAATCATCTACAGACACAGCAATCTGAATAGTGACGAATATGACTAACCCCAAAAGAATACTTATCGTCGAGGACGATATGATCCTCTCTATGGTACTTAAAAAGATGGTTCAAAAGTTAAATTACAAAGTTGTAGATACCCTGGTATCTGGCCGCCATGCTGTTGATATAGCCCTTAATCGTTCTCCCGATCTTATTCTCATGGATGTGCAGCTAAAGGGAGAGAT
>JBEPXS010000235.1:0-5898 GCA_041641755.1 Balneolaceae bacterium | reverse complement strand
CCTTCATTATGGCTGGTATTTAATTTTGAAAGGAGCAAGTCTTGAAGAAGTAGTAGCTGAGATGCGTCTTGCCATGAAGCTGGATCCATTCAGACCACTTTATCCCCTTCACCTGGGATTTGTCTACTGGTATGCGGGTGATGAAGAAAAAGCAATAGAAATGGCTGATGAAGCCCTTTCCCTAAATCCGGATTTTGCATTCGCTCACTATCTTATTGGGCTTGTAAAAGCAGAACAAGGTAATTATGAAGAATCTGTTTCCGCTTTTAAAGATGCGGCGGCATTAAACCCGAATTGGAGTTACGGTTTGACACTGGCCGAAGCTATGGCTGGCGATAAAGAACTTGCCCGGGAAAAAGCACTTGAAATTGCGACCAATCCCACCCCTCTGGAGACCTGGGGGCTGGCTGAAATTTATACTGCCCTGGGCGAAACCGACCAAGCTTTCAAGTGGCTGGATGCCTCTTACGAAGCGCGCTGGAGCTGGTATCCCTGGATGTACTTGAACCCTCCCTTCGAACCGCTAAAAGATGATCCCCGTTTTGAAGATCACTTAAAGCGAATCAACCTTCCCCAAGACACTCAACTGGCTACCACACTTCAATAACCAGTCCACTATTTAGCTTCCCGCAAAGCCTCTTGCAACAATAGTTAATATTGCCGCAACATAATTTAAGTCCCTCCTAAAAGTTTTAATGCATTTTCAACATAGCTGTTAGGTACTCTTTCCTTTCTCTTCCCACTTTTGTACTGAGCTGTAAAACGCTGTTTACCAATAATCGAAAAGACAACTCTTAAACTTCCAAAGCCATGAAAATATTCAAATGTTTCCTAACCATATTGCTAAGCATATATCTGTTTCTGGCAGGCTGTAGCGATCAACCTTCTGCTATTGCAGATGCAGAAAAAGCGAATCCTTTCCTGGACAATACTATTACCACTTCGCCTAGTTCAGCAACCGTGGATCATCAGACATTTACCGTCCCTTTTCCACCGATTCCAGGCGTCGATTTCGCCCCGGTCCCCGCTCCCTGTCTTGGGCTTGGTGAACCTCTCCGGATGAGCGGTACGTGGTCGGGATGGTTCCAGGGAGTTACCCTACCCAACAGTGGTAGTCAATTCACCGAACGGATCGACTACTCTGAAATAACTCTTAAAACGGATGATCTGACATGGCTTGCCGGGCCAGGTGCAAGTGAACCTATCATCAGAAAAATACCTGCTGATAACGGAGAATCTGCTTTAGTAATCCGACACGAATTCCATGCCCGATTTATCAGCCAAAATGATAAACCCGACCTCCGTGTAAGTCACCGCGTGCGCCAACTTCTGGGTCCCGACGGTGAACTCAGGAAAAATGAATTTGAACCTTTCACGGCCGAATGCATAGGCGACAATTAAATTATAATTCAAAATACCAATACTATGAAACCACTTAAATTTATTCTACCCATATTTTTAAGTACGTGCCTGTTTCTGGCAGGCTGCCGGGATCAACCTGTTAATAATAAAAACGTTGAAGAAGAAATCAGTCTTCAAGCTGAGGAGAGTAACTTTTCACTTGATCATCTGGCCCCTTCTAAAGAAAAGCTGCAGAAACTCTTCCAATCTGTCACGGCAAAACGCAAACATAAAGGAGGGATTGCACATTACCAGTTTGACGTTCGGTTGGGGGCCGGCCCTTTTGATGTAGTACGCATCCACCGGGTGGTTAAAGAACGCAGGTCGAATCGTCCTGTTAAAACCCGCGGTGCTGTATTTATGACACATGGAGCATCACTGAATTTTGAGGCTATTTTTCTGAATGCAGGATCTGATAAACCAACCCCGGAAACTTCGGCTGCTCTTTATCTTGCTTCAAATGACATCGATGTCTGGGGTATGGATTATGCATGGACACTTGTACCTGAGGAGACCTCTGATTTTTCTTTCATGAAAGACTGGGGAGCCGAAAAAGATGCTAAACATACTCTGGCCGCAATGTCTATTGCCCGTTTTTTGCGAGGTCTTACAGGGCAAGGCTTCGGACGTCTCAATTTGTTGGGATACAGCTATGGTGCAGCTCTCACCTATGTAGCAGCGGGGCTGGAAACCCAGCAATATCGATTTCAAAGAGATATTAGTGGCATCATTCCGGTTGACGTCACTCTCAAAGTTCCGGACCCCGAAAACAGTCCCTCCGTACCCTGTGTTGGTATGGAAAACGCGCGTAATAATCTGGATAATGGTAATTATGTCAATCGTCAGGGCCAAAATATAAAGGGCCTTGGTCAGTTGGCAGCAAATGCACCGGATGCTCCATCACCACTCCCACCTTTTGAAGGGCTCACAAATTACCAGGCAGCATTGGCCGCAGGTATGTTCCCGGGAGGGGCACGTCCCTATTGGCACTTTGTGGCAGGAGTAGCAGAATCCGGACTGCCGGTTGACCTGCAGTTTACAGATCCAGCGCGATGGATAGGATTGCTGGTATCACTGCCTCCCTATATGCCTGTTCGGCCGGGTTATGAAATAGGCTTAGCCGGTTGTGGACATGAAGATACCTCAATTGACGATCATCTGACAAAAATTTCGGTCCCGATTCTTTACCTGGGGGCCGGTGGTGGTTTTGGTACGGAAGGAAATTATACAGCCAGCCTGACCAACAGCAGTGACATCACCACACATACGGTCAGCCTTAATAATAATCCAGTTTTCGATTACGGTCATGCCGATCTGTTACTGGCTGATAACGCCCCGGAACTTGTCTGGGATCGGCTTAAAAACTGGCTTATAGAGCACAATCGATCCATAAAAGGTTTTGTAGCGGAAGGATCATGAATTTTAGTTAATTCATATTCCAATGAGAGACCATTTGAGCACTTTCTGTGACCCTTCACGCATATAAAATGTGTGGAGGGTTTTTATGTATCCAGGATTTCAAATGAGTTGAAATCTAATCTTTTATAAAAAACAGGAGAGCGGACACATTATCAACGTATCTTCCGTTGTCGGCATAAGGTTGGTCCCGGAATTAATCTATTCGGCAACCAAGCATGCCGTTCGCTTTAATTTCTGAAAAACTTCGACAGGATGTAAAATCGCACAACCATCATCTCATCGGGGGACGGTAGATACAAAAGCTGCCTTCCAATGCTGGAAAGCCGGACGTAGTTCCACAAATTGAAGGTTACATACGAAGAGTAGCCATTCCTGCAGATTCGTTTGCACAATCCGTCACCTTTGCCATCAGTCAGCCGGAAGAGATAGACGTGAACGAAATTCTATACCGTCTTATCAAACAGGAAGATATCCCTGCTTCCGGTACCTCTAAATCCTTCTACCACAATAATCATCTGCTCAATATCTCAAACCGATGTTTTAACATTGCTCCCTGCTCATCCACCAGGGTTAGTATATGTTTGCCGGGCTCCGGCGAAAGAGCCATCTGATGATTCCTTTCCGTCTTGCCAAGGTAGTTTTCATCGAGATGCCAGTAAACAGTATTCCCGGATATCCGGTGCGCCACTTCAAAGACCGTACTGCTTTGGCTTCCATCCAGTTCTAAAGGGACGTATATTTTGGGCGAATGCCGAGGATATATAAGCTCCATACTTGCAATAATACCGTTTACCTGTTGATCGCATCCCGGTGAAAAAGGAGGCAGAGGCTCATAAGAAGGGTGATTCCTGCGGTAGTACCACTCCTGGACCGGTGGCAGTACAAACCAGGATGCCGAATGCATGTTATCAACCGATGCACACGATCCGGATACCTGATAGTTTTGAGATTGATTCAAATGAACAAGATGGTGAAATGGACATGATGCTGTTTCCAAACTGCTCTTCGGGATAGCAACGATATCAACGGCAGAGCAATAAGCACCGGCCCTGTACCCGCTTTTTGAGCAGATCGGCACCTCTTCCATCTCATAGATCGGTTCGCTGAACCAGGTGGTTTCATCCAGCAGGTTGAAAAGATCAAACAAAACAGGTCCGGCTGTTTTTACTCCAATCAGCCCCGGGCGGCCTTCTCCGTCTGCGTTCCCCACCCATACGCCAACCACATATTCGGGTGTTATCCCGATCGCCCAGCCGTCCCGATATCCAAAGCTGGTGCCTGTTTTCCATGCCACCTTTCGGGAGGAGGTGAAAGTTCTCCAGTTGAGTTCGCCTCCGGGCCGTTTGACATCCAGCATGGCTTCGAGCATAAACCAAACGGCAGCGGGACTCATCTCAAATGAGGATGGTGCCCTGGTTTCTGAGTCTTCACGATAATGCAATTTTTCAGAAATAAATTTTCTGCTCAATCGATCGGCTGCATCATAATTGTTCAACAGACGGGCCAGTGAGGCGTACATCCCCGTGATGTCCCAAAGCGTACCTTCCGACCCGCCCAGAATCAGGGAGAGCCCATAATGTTCCGGGGGATTATTCAGGGTGGTCATACCCATTTGCTGTAAATAATAGTGAAACCTGGGCACCCCGAAATCCTGCAGCATCCGAACAGCAGGGACGTTAAGGGAACGAGACAGAGCTTCGTTTGCAGGTACCGCCCCGTCATACGAGCGACTAAAGTTTTTGGGAGAGTAGTCGGAGATTTGAGTAGGGATATCCGGTACCAGCATATTCGGTAACAGCTCACCTTCATCCAACATCAACGTATACAGAAAAGGCTTCAGGATGCTGCCCGTGCTGCGGGGTGAAGTAATCACGTCGACACGACTGCCGTGACGGCCCTCCCCTTCTTCATTTTGGGTGTTACCCACGTAAGCCAATACTTCTCCGGTGTTAACCTTGGCTACAACTGCAGCAGCATTATAAATTTGATTCTGTTTTAGATCTTTGTGATGGTGATGCACCACCTGATTGACCTGCTTCTGTAAAGCTGAATTGATCGTTGTCCTTACCTTTGTACCCTTTTGTTGTCCGGTATAGACACGATCCAGCAGGTGGGGAGCTATCTGTGGAAGGTCAACCGGTTCCCGGGGCAAAGGTTCTGCCCGGGCAAGTTCTGCATCCAGCGAATCCAGCATTCCTTCCTGCTGAAGCCGACCCAGCAGTCGATCTCTTTTCTGTTGCAGCTGGTCGCGGTTTCTTCCCGGATGGATGAGGGCCGGACTATTGGGCAAAACGGCCAGAGTTGCCGATTCAGCCCACGAAAGCTGGGCAGGTGCGCGACCAAAGTACCGCCAGGCGGCAGCTTCGAGCCCAACGACATTCCCCCCAAAAGGAGCATGAGCTGTGTATAGAGCTAAAATCTCTTTTTTCGAATATTTTATCTCCAGCCGAAGCGCCATCATCATTTCTATTAGCTTCTCTGTAAATGTGCGGGGCTGATCTTTGCGAGAAAGACGTATTACCTGCATACTGATGGTACTGGCCCCGCTGACTACATGCCCGGCCCTGATGTTTTGAATAGCGGCCCGAACGACAGATAAAGGATCTACTCCCGGATGACTGTAAAATCGCTGATCTTCGTACTCCAACAGCGCCTTCTCAAATTTACGGGGTACCTTTCCACTCAGCGGGAACCGCCACTGCCCGTCATCAGCAATCTTGGCCCCCAACAGTCGTCCGTGCCGATCTTCAAGCACCGTTGAATATGGATCATCGAACAAGGGTTCCGGCAGGCAAAACCAGAAAGTCCACAATGCGATAACCAGGCAGACAGCACACACGCTTCGCAGCCGGTTTCTCCTTTGGAAGGGCTTTTTTATGATATGTTCAAACTTCTTATACACTATTTACCTTATATTCTTTTACCATTCTATTCCGGCAGTTTTACTTCTACCCAGCGGCCGGGTGTACGAGCGTTGATGCTTTCGTCGTACATCGCCGAAGTTTCAATGGTTGGCAGATAATACCTGCCCAGATAGCTTGCGTTGACCAAAAACCGGAATGTTTTGGATTTATTGGC
>JBEPXS010000234.1:0-5921 GCA_041641755.1 Balneolaceae bacterium | reverse complement strand
TACGTTTATCCAGATCTGTATCATAAATCCCTTCGTACAGCATCTGTAACTCAGGCAAGGTGAACTTTTCAGGAAGCAGTTCAAACCCGACAGGTTGGTGAGAAGCTTTATACCGTAGCCTTTTCATTGCAGCGTCCACCATCTGTTCATGATCGAAGATCAGATCTGGTATATCGCCGATAGGGAACCATCGGGCACTGTATTTTTCTACGAGTTCCTGATCGTGCTCATGAATATTTATAAGGGCATAGTAAGCTACTGAAATCGTGCGTTCCACGGGATCACGATCTACTTCACCAAAAGCATAAAGCTGCTCCAGATATATATTTCTAAGGCCGGTCAGTTTCTTTAATATTCTGCTGGCTGCATCATCCAAACTTTCCTTTTTCTCAAGAAATCCTCCCATAAGAGACCAGTTACCTTTTTCGGGCTCAAAATCTCTTTTAATTAGTAACAGCTTCAGGTCCTCCCGATCGAACCCGAAAATTATACAATCGAGTGCAACGAGTATCCGCTCGTGCCCCTCATAATGATCTACTTTCATCCTATATTTTTATTAATTAAACATTGTAATGTATTTCAAAGTATTGTTAAAGAGTCCAAAAAAACGCCCGACAAACGCCAATAATACAAATGCTTTACTGTATACTCAAAGCAACAACCGATTTTGACGGTAATGTTAACGTAAGTTGCCCGTTTTTTATGCTGGCCTGATCAAATTCGGCCGGCGAAACATTGTCGGGATTCTCGAATGTGTTCACGGAGTTGATCTTGTCTGCTGTCAATACCCGGCCTGATGTAACTTGATCCACACCCATACCGCGTATATCAAAAGTTACTTCATGAGATTGATTCGGATCCACATTACTCACCGTAATATTTATAGTTCCACTGCTATTTCGTGAGGCGGTGGTACTTATGGCTGGTATGCTTTTGTCGTTGTGTGAATATTTTGCTGATTCCAGATCGATCGGCAAGAGCATGGCATCCATATGCGGTTTGTACATGTGAAAGACATGATAGGTCGGAGTTTTAAACATTTTTTCTCCTTCGGTTCGAATCATCGCCTGCAATACATTCACTGTTTGGGCGATATTTGCGATACGAACACGATCGGCGTGGGAGTTCAGTATGTCGAGGCTTATTGCTGCTATAAGCGCATCCCGCATCGAGTTTTGTTGCTCCAGGAAGCCCGGATTTGTACCTGGCAGGGGATCAGTCCAGATGCCCCATTCGTCGACAGCCAGTGCCACCCGTTTTTCAGGATCGTATTTATCCATGCGCGTGGAGTGCCCCTCTATAAAGCGATCCAGAAAACGAGACTTCCGAATACCGGAAAAATAGAGATCTTCCCCAAAATTGACGGAGGGTCCTTTGTCTCCCCAGCTTGGACCCGCAATAGTATAGTAGTGCAGGGAAATAGCATCCATCATCCAATGAGCTTCACGCATAACCGTTTCGGTCCATTCGTACTCATCGTTCGACCAGCCACTGGCAATCTTGTATAAATCATTACCACTGTAATCCTTGGCATAGGTTTGAAAACGGCGATACAGGTCGGCGTAATATTCCGGAGTCATGTTTCCGCCACATCCCCAACTCTCATTCCCGATACCGAAAAACTTGATATCCCAGGGCTCTTCCCGACCGTTTTCCCGGCGCAGGTTCGCCAGTTCGCTATCTCCACCAAAGGTCATGTATTCAATCCAGTCTTGCATCTGGGCGGGGGTACCGCTACCAACATTGGCCGATATATAAGGCTCGGCTCCCAGCAGCTCAGTCAATCTTAGAAACTCATGGGTTCCAAAACTGTTGTCCTCGATGACCATTCCCCAATGGGTATTGATTGTTTTAGGGCGTTCCGACCGGGGACCAATGCCATCTCTCCAGTCATATTCATCAGCGTAGCATCCACCGGGCCACCGTATATTGGGTATCTCCAACTCTTGCAGAGCTTTTAATACATCGGTACGGTATCCTTCGGTGTTGGGAATATCGGAGTCTTCGCCTACCCAAATTCCGCCATAAACACCTCTTCCCAGGTGTTCAGCAAATTGACCGTAGATATGCCGGCTTATTTTATATTCTGCCTGATCAGCGTTAACAATAACCTTATTGGTCTGAGCCTGCACTGCTACAGATATTTGCAGACAAACCAACATCATAATGATACTGAGACTTTTCATAAGATCTCCTTTTGGATTTTTTAAATTATCGATACCGTAATTCACTATCCCCTACTTCTAACTTACAATTTTTGGGTAGTGCTACTCTTCCCGAACCCCGAACTGATAAATGGTAGTGGTAAGGTATTTCTTACCAGGCCGAAGTATCGTAGAAGGAAAAGAGTCTTCATTTGGGGAATTTGGGAAGTGCTGTGTTTCGAGGCAAAGAGCACCATGCTGCACGAATGGCGTGCCATCTGGTCCTTCCAGACTTCCATCCAGAAAGTTCCCTGAATAGAACTGTATGCCCGGTTCTGTTGTATATATATTCATCTCTCGGCCGCTGGACGGATCATAAAGCGTTCCTGCATGTTGCAAAGAGTCTGAGCTGCTGTTAAGAACAAAATTGTGGTCGTATCCTCCCTCTACCTGACCAATACGAGCCCCAATCTTTTGTGGTTCTGTAAAATCAAATGGAGTTCCCTCTACAGACACAATTTCTCCTGTGGGAATAAGCTCATCATCAACAGGTGTATACTGGTCCGCATTCAACAATAATTCATGATCGAGTATCGGTGTAGCCGGATCTCCTGTCAAATTAAAATAGCTGTGATTCGTCAGATTTACAGGCGTTGCCTTATCAGTCGTTGCCTCATACTCAATTTTAAGTTCATTTTGTTCAGTCAGCGAATAATAGACCGTAATATCCAGGTTACCGGGATAGCCTTCTTCTCCATCTTCACTTAAATAGGAAAGCTTCAGTGAGTCGCCTGCGATCTCTGCATCCCACAGCACATCGTTATATCCTGTTTCTCCACCGTGCAGATGGTTGTCGCCATCATTCGCCGCGAGTTGGTATTCTGTGCCATCCAGTGTAAAAGAGGCGTCAGCGATCCGATTTCCATACCGTCCGATAAGAGCACCCAGAAAAGGATCATTGTCCCCTATATATTTTTTGAGCGAATCAAAACCAAGAACGACATTATCAAATTCACCATTTATATCAGGCACTCGGATTGAGGTAACGATTCCTCCGTAATTGGTAATCTCAATTTCAACACCATTTTTATTGGTAAGCGTGTAAAGGTCGACTTCCCTGCCATCCTCCAGGGTTCCAAAGGATTCTTTTTCTATTGAAGATAGTGAAGCGGCTGCCTGATTCTCACTCTCCCCAGATTTTTCTGAGCATCCCCCAAAGACAACCAGAAAAAGACCAAGCATTAACACAATTTGATATTTTGACTTTGCGAACAATCTATCCATCAGTAATATATTAAACTTGTTTAGTGACATCTCCGATATATTCCTTTCTTGCTTGTTGGCTTCAGATTAAATCAAATCTGACGGGCTATCCGGTTGTTATTGTCAAATTCACCAGCTGACCCGACTATTATTTAAGAGAAAAACATTATCTTTTTACTAATCTTCAGGCATCCCCACTTCCCGAAAGTATTGGCTATTTAAATAAATATTTTCCGTTTAAACAAATGAAAAAAGCGTCTTAATCTTACCACTCAGCATACTCTGGTTAATATAAACAAAATATTAAGTGTAATTTTAACGCTTTATATTATTAGTGATAATTATCACATCATGCAACACCATTCCTCAAAAGATTTTTTAATGAATTTGACCACCATTCAGCATTTTAGCGATCCCTTTTAATTATTATAGCCGTACCACACGTTAACTAGAGTTATGTCTAAGATAAATTGTCGGGTCTAATCTCATACATCGGCACGCGAACCCACTCCGCCTCTCCCGGGAGGGGACTTATATGCGGCCATATCCATATGTTGAGCTGTTCCCCTGAAAACAGACATTCAGCAAACTTTCTCCCCGGTAGAGGGATGGATTTCGCGTGAGTTTGCGCGAAAGACGGGGCCCCGGACCACTTCTTTGATCCAAACTGGCACTTTAGGTGTGATGCGACAGTAGAGTAATTTCTCACCACATGAGTTTTTTTGTCAAACCAATAGAGAACTGGAATATCTTCTTCAGTAATCTACTACCATCCCGATACAAACGGGGAACAATTATGTATTAGGATACTTTTTGCCTAACATATTAGCGAATTTACCGAAGTTAACAGTGCATTATAAATGGATCGAAGATTTATTCTACTGCTCGTCGTTGGACTTTCTGTTATTCTTGGAATAACCTACAGCTGCTCCCAACCTCAGGAGGAGACATCATCCCGGCAACCTGGTACCGCTCATCATAATGAAGCGCAGTTTGTGGGTGCCGAGCAGTGTAATTCCTGTCACCAGGAGCAGGTTAAACAATGGGAAAAATCCCACCACGACTATGCCATGAAGAAGGCAACTGATGAGTACGTACGGGGCAATTTCAGCGATGTTACATTTACTCACCGGGGAGTAACATACCGTTTTTATCGGGATGGGAATCAATACATGGTGGAAGCACCGGGTCCCGGGGGAGAGCTGAATTCATACACTGTAAAGTATACATTTGGATGGGAGCCTCTTCAGCAATACCTGGTCGATTTTGGAAAAGGCAAGCTGCAAGCCCTTAATATCGCATGGGATACCAAAAAGGAGCATTGGTTTGCCCTGAATCCGGAGGAAGATATTCGACACGGCGACTGGCTGCACTGGACCGGCGGCGCCATGAACTGGAATACGATGTGTGCCGACTGCCACTCCACCAATCTCAGGCCTAACTATATAGCGGAAGCCGACTCCTTTCACACCAGTTGGTCAAGCATCAACGTGAGTTGCGAAGCCTGCCACGGACCGGGACGAGATCATGTAGAACAGATGCAATCCGAAGAGTCCACCGCGACTATTGAGCAGATCCGTAAAGATCTGAGAATGACTGGTAACACCTCGCAGATTGAGCTTATTAACCAGTGTGCCCCCTGCCATGCACTGCGAGAAAAAATTACTATAAACTATGATCACAGTGGCAGGTTTATGGATCATTTCAGCCCAAGCCTGCCCCACCCCGATGCTTATTTTGCAGATGGACAGATCAAGGAGGAAGTCTATGTGTATGGTTCTTTCCTGCAAAGCAGAATGTATAAGCAAGGGGTCGAATGTACAGACTGTCACGATCCACATACCCTGCAGCTAAAAGCCAATGTAACAGACAATTCTCTTTGTATGCAGTGCCATGAACCAACCTATAACAGTAGAGAACATCATTTCCACGAACCCAACACAAAGAGTTCGCAATGCATCAGCTGTCACATGCCTGGTCGGTACTACATGGAGGTCGATTTCAGGCGTGACCACAGTTTCCGTGTTCCGCGTCCCGACTTGAGCCAACAGTTTGAGAACCCCAACGCCTGTAATAACTGCCATGAGGACCAATCGGCCGGGTGGGCTGCAGAAAAGGTTGAACAATGGTACGGACCTGGGCGCCTGGACAATTTTTCACAAACATTCCTGCGTGCTGACTCTCTTGGTGAAGAAGTCCTTCCCCAGCTGGAAACCCTCATTTCTGATACGTCAGAAAACCAGATCGTTCGGGCAACTGCGGCCTGGTACATAGGGCAATTCGGTACACGGGAAAGCCTGGATATCCTGGAACAGTATATTAATGATGGAAGCGCACTGGTTAGAAACAGCGTTACCCGGGCAATGGCAGTATTCCCCGGTCAATTGAAACGAGTCCCTCTGCAAGACGGACTGGATGATAGCTTGCGAGCCGTAAGACTTGCAGCAGCAGAGGGGTTGTCCGAGTTTTCGGCGCAGGATATAATTTTTAATATGAAGCAACATTTTAAAAAAG
>JBEPXS010000233.1:0-5980 GCA_041641755.1 Balneolaceae bacterium | reverse complement strand
CTTAAAAACAAAATTTGGATAACCGATATTACAAGCTGGCTCACCGCTACCGATTGGCAATCTGAACTATCTACTCTTAACCCGGAAACAAATCCAATAATCATTATAAATGATCCTGCCAACAACACTTCAGGTGGGGAATAAATATGAAATCTGTCGTCAATGAATTAGTGAATAGATTAGATAATAAAAGGGATTACTGGTAAAGTTTTAACCATTTCTTTCCTCACGCACATTAACGGGATGCAAAACTCAAGCTGTGGGATAAGAAGGAAGTAAGGCCGGGAACTGTGTGGCAGGCTAGTAATACTCGATTGTAGTCTCTAAAGTGCCCGCATACTCTCCTGTGTATTGCTCATTACGCAACGATTGGTATTCACTTAAAAACTGGAGATTAAGTCTTTCAGTCTCTGCTCGGTTAGTCATGCTTACCGGTACCATAACCTTGTGTCCTTTTTGATTAACCAATTGAAGATCTGAGTCACTGGAAACAAGAATTTGCCTATCTTCGGCTCCATTTATTGTCACTGAAGCCAGTTCACCTTTTATTCCGCGTTCACTAAAGATAAGGCTGGACTGTGTATCCACAGTAGTACTGACTCCCTGTACTACTTTTACTGAGACTTTCATTGTAGCTCTTGCCGTTCCTTGAGCCTCTGCAAAAGTATAGGTGAATGCAAATAGGAGTATAGTCAGTATGAAACCCTTACTATTCACTCTTGTCCTGTTAGATGATTTTAATTAGCCTAACTCCAATATATTAAAAAAATTTAATATTATTAAATTTTAATGTTTATTAATTATTTTTAATGTTTAAAAAGGGTTACAGATCCTTATAAACTGCATTTTTACAAAAATTAAGTTTGATTGGTTATCCTAATTACTTCTTCATTTAGAAGTAGTGGAGGAGATAAATGGGAAGTATTACATCCCAAAACTTAAACAGTAACTTCAAATATTAGAGGTAGTTTGAAAATCCAATTTCTTTAGTACCGGTATTTTCTCTATTTACACTGGGGAATGAGGTACGGATAAACATATCCGGCCATATAAATGAATAGCCACCATGGTGGATAAGATTTCTCGACTGCAGTTTAGCGAAAAGCACTCTGAATCTCTGCTCGAAATAACGGCGGCGGATTATTCAGGATGGGGTCACAAAACCATCCTTTGTTGGAGACTTGAGTTGTGTCTAAGATAAATTGTAGGGTCTAATCTCATGCATCGGCTTGCGAACCCAAGTAACTTCTTTGATGTAAAGACACTTTAGGCGTGACGCGACACTAGACAGCAAATTTGCCAGCCCCTCTCCCATTAGAAGAGGGGCTGGCAAACAAATATTTATATCAACTTGGTGACTAAAGCAATATGGTTAGTGGATTCTCCAGCATACTTCCCAGCGTATTCAGGAATTGTGCAGCTTTGGCACCATCTACTACGCGATGATCGCTGGAAAGGGTCACCTTCATACGCTTGCCGGGTACCACTTCTCCCTCCTTCACTACCGGTTCTTCCCTGATAGCACCAACGGCCAGGATGCAGGCGTTAGGTGGGTTGATAATGGCGGTAAATTCTTCGATTCCGAACATACCAAGGTTACTAACGGTAAAGGTACTGCCTTCCATCTGTTCGGGCTGTAGCTTTCGATTTCGAGCCAATTCGGCAAGTTCGCGTGTTTCCGCCCCGATCTGTTGTAATCCTTTTTGGTCGGTGTGCCGGATCACAGGTGTCATCAATCCCTCATCAATAGCAACAGCTACTGCTACATGCACATCACCATGCTTGATGATTTTATTTTCTTCGCCAATCCACGAGCTATTCACATCGGGATGTTTTCGCAGGGCATGAGCACAGGCCTTAACAATAATATCATTAAAGCTAATTTTTTGTTCGCTGACCTCATTTACTTTGGTCCGGGCCTCAACCAACGCCTCTACGTCTATATCGATTGTTTCGTAGAAGTGTGGACTGGTAAACTTGCTCTCTGATAGTCGACGGGCGATGGTCTTGCGCATCTGGGAGATACGAATCTCTTTATCCTCCTGGCTTACAGTGGCCGGTGCTACCGATGGTACAGTGGTAGGTTCATACTCTTCTACATCCCGTTTTATAATACGTCCTTCGGGACCTGATCCCTGCACATTAGAAAGTTCAATGCCTTTATCTTCAGCAATTCTTCGTGCCAGTGGAGAAGCTTTGATCCGTCCGTTACCAGAGCCGGAGCTTTTACTCTTGTCAATATCGCTGAAAAGCGGATCATACTCTTCTTCGGACTTCTCTTCCGTGGTTGTAGTCTCTTCTTCAGACGTTTCTTTCGATTTGCCATTACCGCTGCTGCTGATATCCTCCAGAAGATCACTTATATCCTCATCCTCTTCCCCGACAATAGCCATCGCTTCTCCCAGGGGTACGGCGTCACCCTCATCCGCCAAAATTTTCAGAATGGTTCCGGCATCAAAAACCTCAACTTCCATCGTAGCTTTATCAGTTTCAACTTCAGCAATAATATCGCCGGATTCTACCTTATCCCCTTCCTGGACGTTCCACTTAGCAATAACGCCCTCTTCCATCGTATCACTAAGCTTGGGCATTTCTATTTTAATGGCCATATCGTTTTATAGTTTAAATGATTTTGTAATTATGTTTTCTAAAAACTTTGCTGGTCTCACACACAGTAATCTACAAATAATTCCATATCGGGAACTATGCTAAAATTTACTTGCGGTAAGTTACCGTGTTAATAGCATCAATCACCTGATCTGCACTGGGGAACCACTCATCAAATAAATTCTTGGCAAACGGTGCACTGGTATCCGGCAGGGTCACTCTAAGTACCGGTGCATCCAGGTAGTCAAATGCTTCTCGCTGAAGCAGGTAGCCCACCTCGGCAGCCAATCCCCCAAAAGGATGTGCTTCATCAACAATAACGCACCGGTTGGTTTTTTTAATAGATTTGACAATCGTTTCAATATCGAGCGGTTTAACGGTACGGGGATCGATAATCTCAACATCCACCCCTTCTTTTTCCATCTGCTGAGCCGCCTGGGTAGCTACATGATACATCTTCCCGTGGGCTACTACCGTGACATCGCTGCCTTCCCGTTTCACTTTGGCTTTACCAATCGGGATGGTGAAATCATCTTCTTCCGGTACTTCCCCCTTAAGCCCATACATCTGCTCCGACTCCATAAATAGCACTGGATTATCATCCCTGATAGCCGATTTAAGAAGTCCTTTGCCATCGGCGGGTTCAGAGGTGTAAATAACTTTCAGTCCCGGGAAATGTGCATACATCGCATCATACGCCACAGAGTGTGTAGCACTGAGCTGACCCGCTGAGGCGTTGGGCCCCCTAAATACAATCGGCACAGATGCCTGTCCACCCAGCATATAGCGAATTTTCGAAGCGTGGTTTACAATTTGATCTGCTGCCAGCACCGCAAAGTTGAAAGTCATAAACTCCACAATCGGACGCAGACCATTCATAGCAGCTCCGATACCTATTCCGGCAAATCCAAGCTCTGAGATCGGTGTATCGATCATACGTTTGTTGCCATATTTATCCAGGAGCCCTTCGGTCACCTTGTAAGCACCATCATATTCAGCGACCTCTTCACCCATTACAAAAATATCTTCATCCCGCCCCATCTCTTCATCGATGGCAGCTCGTAATGCTTCTCTGAATTGTAATTCAGCCATTTTCTAAAATTATATTCTTTGAGTTATAGCTTCATTGAGAGTGTGGAGACATTTAAGTTGCTCCTCTCCTCCCAGCAGGTGGGTGCAGCACCCAAATATTACATCTGGCACCAGCAGAGAATCCGTACTCAATTACGTATGAAACGGATAATCATCTTCCACGAAAACATCTTTGTACAGATCATCTTCTTCGGGGAAATCGCTCTCCTCTGCAAAGTCGATTGCATCAAGTACACGTTGCTCAATATCCTCCTGGATCTCATCCAGTTTATCCTGATCCGCAATATCATTATCCAGGATATAGGATTTAATCCGCTCAATGGGATCTAACTTTTCGTACTCTTCGAGTTCTTCTTTAGTTCTGTACTTCATCGGATCAGACATTGAGTGCCCCCGATACCGGTAAGTTCGAATTTCAACAAACCACGGTTCGGATTTTTCACGAACTTCCTTCGCAATTTCTTTCATCTTGTCATAAACTGTCAGAACATCCATACCGTTGATAACGGCACTTTCTATGCCATAGGCTTTGGCTCTTTCATGGATCTCACCAACCGTATGGCGGTGAACCGCGGTACCCATTGCATACCCATTATTTTCGACAGCATAAATACAGGGTAGTCCCCAAAGCTTGCTCATATTCAAAGTTTCATGGAGCACGCCCTGGTCAACAGCTCCATCTCCGAGAAAGCAGGCTGTTACACGTCCCGTATCCCGATATTTGTTAGCGAGGGCGATACCACCACCAATAGGAATATGACCTCCTACGATACCGTACCCGCCCCAAAAGTTATTCTCAACATTGGCAAAGTGCATAGATCCTCCTTTGCCTTTAGAGCAGCCGGTCACCTTTCCGTACAGTTCAGCCATCCCCTCTTTAGGGGTAACACCACGGCACAGTCCCCATCCGTGATCCCGGTAGGCCGTAATAATGTCGTCATCATCTTCCAGGGCATACACAGTTCCGGTAGAAACGGCTTCCTGTCCCATATAAAGATGTAAAAACCCACCGAATTTCCCCTTTTGATACATCTGCATTGCACGCTCTTCAAAACGGCGCTGCAGATACATCTGCTCAAACATATCTGTTAAATCCTCCTCGGAAAGCCCGAGAGACTTATGCTTTTTTCGGGTCGGAGACGGAAGTTCAGTACTTCGTACAATTTGTCCATTAGTGCGAATACCGGTACCCGAGGGAGTAAATGTTATTTCTTTGTTTTTTTCTTTTGCCATAAAATATACTGGGGTTTTTATCTAGTGCTTAGAAGCCAAAATATACCTAAAAAAATGAAAGATTACAGACGCAAAGCCTTATAAAAATCTATTCCAAATTTCGTTTAATCACACTTCCTAAATTTTGTAAAATCTGGGGCAGTTTTTGGATGTCTCTACCCCCTGCTGTAGCAATACTGGGCTGGCCGCCGCCGCCGCCGCCAAGCTTTTTGCCGAGCTCACCGACAAGGGCCCCGGCCTTCAAGTCCCTTTCCTTAATAAGGTCGTCAGTAACCGTAGCTGCAAGATAGACCTTGCCTTCATCCTCGTTTTTCGAAGCCAGCACAGTTACCGTGCCTTCCTTGCTTTTTTCAAGCGATTCGTATCCCAGCTGTTTGAGCAGGTCCATATCTGCATTTTCGATCTCCCCGGACACCAGCTTAATGCCATCAATTACATTATCGGCTTCCGCTATTAGTTTATCGAGAGTATCCGAGCTCTGCTGTTTCCTCAGTCGTTCTATCTCTTTTTCCAATTTTTTTCGTTCTTCAATCAATTGGCGAACGTCACTTACCAGGTTTTCACTCTGTCCTATTTCAGACCGAATTGAATCTACCAGCTCTTTCTCATTGCGCAAAATTCGATCAACCTGTTGTCCGACTACAGCTTCGATACGCCTGATTCCAGCCGCAGCCGACGATTCATTCAGAAATCTGAAATAACCCAGTTCACCTGTTGCTTGTGCATGGGTACCACCGCAGAGTTCCACAGAATAGTCCTGATCGAATGTGATCACTCTAACCTCGTCGCCATACTTTTCACCAAATAGCATCATAGCACCGCGATCTTTAGCTTCATCGATCGGTACGGAGCGTTCTTCCTGCTTTGGAATATTTTGCTGAATTTTTTCATTCACGAGTTTTTCTATCTCTTCCAGCTCAGTGGGTGTTACCTGTTCATAATGTGAAAAATCGAATCGCAGATGTTCAGGATCCACCAGCGAACCCTTCTGAGCTACATGTGTACCCAGTATCTTACGAAAAGCAGCATGTACCAGGTGTGTTGCGGT
>JBEPXS010000232.1:0-6001 GCA_041641755.1 Balneolaceae bacterium | reverse complement strand
GGGGGGGTCCGTATCGAAAGTTTTTGAGATGCTGGACAAGATAATGGAGTATAATCCCCCGTTTATTGATGTGACCTACCACGCAGCAGAATCTTATTTTGAAGAGCTGCCCGACGGAACCATCAAACGTCATATCAAGCGGAAGCGGCCAGGAACTATCGGTCTTTGTGCGGCGATCATGCACAAGTACGGCGTTGATCCCGTTCCTCATCTGATCTGTGAAGGATTCACCAAAGAGGAAACCGAAGATGCCTTGATTGAGCTGAATTTTCTTGGGATTGACAATGTGCTTGCTATTCGGGGTGATGCACAGGATAATACGGTGCCTCGATACAAAAATGGCACGTTTAATGAATATGCCATCGATTTGGTAAAGCAGATTCAGGAGATGAATCGGGGTAATTACCTGGAAGATATCGTAAATGCTCATGAAACCGATTTCTGCGTGGGTGTGGCAGGTTACCCCGAAAAACACTTTGAAGCTCCCAATCTGGATCGCGACATCGCCCGCCTGAAAGAAAAGGTTGACGCCGGAGGAGATTACATCGTAACCCAGATGTTTTTCGATAATGATGCTTACTTCCGTTTTGTTGACAAATGCCGGGAGGCAGGCATTGAAGTGCCTATTGTTCCAGGACTTAAGGTGTTAACCCGCGAGCGGCACCTAAACTTCCTGCCCAAGTTTTTTCACCTGAATATTCCGGAAGAGCTTTCGGATGAGGTAATAGCCGATCCCGAAAATGCCGAACAAATTGGTATCGAGTGGGGTACCCAACAGTGTTTAGAGTTGTTGGAAGGCGGCGCTCCGGGTATCCACTTTTATGTAATGGGTGATCCTACCCCCGCATTAGATATTATTGACAAGCTGCCAATGGGAAGTACTGTAAAAAAATAGGTTTTTCCGACCCGGTTCTTAATACCGGATGGGCCATAGTAAGAATAGATATTCATTCCTTTCCTGAAAACGAGAGATTTGGAGTCTCCCTTCTATAAAAAGCAGGTAGGAACCTGACTTGCAGTTCGCAGTATGAATGGTATCATGACAATTGTGAAGATGATGATAACCATAATGACATGGCAGGGGCTGACAGCAAATAAAATGTGACCTTTGATTCTCTAACTGATTTTAAAATTGTATGTTCTAGGATGGTGTGGGGTTTTCCTCACACCATTTTTTAATTGTTAAACGGGGAAGGTTTAAATACTTGTAATTATACCGTGGTGGTTTACCTTCCCTTTAAAATTGCACCAGGGATATCGGCACCAATCTCTCCGAGGTTATGTTTCGTACTCATAATTTTGATGGTCAACTCACCATTTTTAAGAAGCTCCTTATGTGCTGAGGAAAGTGGAAATCGGTTGTTAACAGCTCTGAGTTTACCCCCTGTCTCATCTTCATTGAGCTCTGTATCGAAAGTGAATAGCTGATTGACGGCCATTTTCTTTTGAGTAAAAAAGATACCACTGCTTAAATAGGGTGCAGTTAAGTCAGAAAAGGAGCCCTTTACTGTGAGAGTATCATTCTTGATGGTAAGTGTCAGCATTCCTGTAGCACTGGTGGGTACCGAAGGTGACAGTTTATAGCCCGCCAGCATTATTTTCATTGATTTGGATGATTGAGCACACAGTTGAGACATACTGCCACTTGTGAGCATGAGAAAACTACAAGATAAGAGCGCGAATAGTATTGTTCGATATTTCATGACGACCTCCAGGATAGTTGTTTGGTTGATTCAATCCTATAACACCAAGTCACGATTAAAAATTTAAGCAAAAAGTAGGTTTTAGACATTTAACGAGACGTGTTTTTTTGATCTTATTTTCTGACGTCAAAGAAATCTTACAGAAGTTTTTCTTTTTGTATTGAAATGATAAATTGTATCAAATTTGTGCTCTGCCAATAATCGGGGAAATCCAATTTAAATTTAGTCTCAGCAGTTATGAACAGGTTACTGCAGTTTAAGTTAAGTGCTATGATGTTCCTGGAATTCTTTATCTGGGGAGCGTGGTACACCACAGTAGCAGTTTATATGACCGAGCACGGTATGGAAGATTTGACTCACTGGCCGTTTACGGTGAATCCTATTGCAGCTATTGTGGCACCTTTTTTTGTGGGCTTTATTGCTGACAGATACTTTGCCACTGAAAAGGTACTCGGGACACTTCATATTCTGGGAGCATTATTTATGTTCCTTACCCCACAGGCTGCTGAGTCGCCACTAATATTTATTTTATTGCTGCTCGCATATAACCTTTGTTATATGCCCACCATGAGCTTGGCCAATACCATCTGCTTCCATAATATCGAAGATCAGGAAACGCAGTTTCCGGTAATTCGGGTGTTCGGTACCATCGGGTGGATTGTAGCCGGACTGGCGATAAGTTTTCTGCTTGGTTCATTTGTGACCGAAAATGTTAAACCCGAGGAGACAGCTCTGCCATTATATCTTACCTCGGTTGCCAGCCTGCTTTTGGGGCTCTACAGTTTTACGTTGCCTCATACTCCACCCCCTGCCGCAGGAGAACAGGTTACCGTGAAAAGTATTGTAGGAATTGATGCACTAAAGCAGTTGGGCAGCCGATCTTTTTACGTATTTCTTGCCAGCTCACTGCTCATATCTATTCCATTGGCTGCCTATTATAACTTCACTCAGATATTTTTGGGGGCTACCGGATTCGAAAATATAGCGGCAACGCAGACGATTGGTCAGATGTCAGAAGTGATTTTTATGCTGTTGATGCCGTTCTTTTTTATCCGTCTGGGTGTAAAATGGATGCTCGGGGTGGGCATGATGGCGTGGGTGGTCCGGTATGGTCTTTTTGCCTTGGGAGCTCCCGGATCGGTAGCCTGGATGATTATCTTGGGGATAGCACTGCACGGCATATGCTATGATTTCTTTTTTGTTACCGGACAGATCTATATCGACAAAAAATCTACGGCCGGTATACGAGGTCAAGCCCAGGGCCTTATTATACTTATCACCTACGGGGTTGGTATGTTGATTGGAGCACAGGTTGCGGGTAAGGTGTTTAACAGCTTTTTAGGAAATCAAGAATCCCTGAGCCTGCAGCAATGGCACGACTTTTGGTGGATCCCTGCAATCTTTGCTGCCGGGGTTTTGGTCTTTTTCCTCCTGTTTTTTAATGACAGGGTTATCAGTGAAGATGAAGAGGTTGATCCGGAGGAATTTCGGGTTTAAAATCTTAGAAATTAAAAATTACTTGTTAAAAATTAGTTTATACTTAAAAACTTATTTATGAAAATTGAACATTTTGCATTCAATGTTAAAGAGCCACGAAAAATGGCAGAGTGGTATATTGAACATCTGAATATGTCGGTGGCAAAGAGAGAGGAGGAACCGCCCTATACTCATTTTTTAGTTGATTCCAGTGGTAAAGTGATGATAGAAGTTTACAACAATCCGCCCGATCAGGTACCTGAATATAGAGCAATGAATCCGCTGTTGCTGCATCTTGCTTTTGTATCTAAAAACCCGGATCAAGATAAGAACAGGTTGTTAGAGGCAGGAGCCACGCTTGTAGAAGACACAAAACTCTCTGATGGCTCTCACCTTGTGATGATGAGAGATCCATGGGGACATGCTCTCCAATTGTGCAAACGCGCTAAACCAATGATATAAAGCTATAAGATTGTTGGCTCATAATCTTTCAGGGTGGGAAAACACCAATAAGTGTAAAAGACACACTAGTTTTCGTATTTTCTATCGACCCGGTTGGAATTTTTGGCAAATACTCTCATATTTACGTGAATTTTGTTTCTGCTCCTTCAGATTTTTCTGATCGGGTGGGTGCTAAATTTAGAGTAGTAAGCCAAAATAATCTCCTTTCAGGGACGGGGGATGTTACTCACTGCCTGTTATCAATACGTGGTGGAAAAGGTCTGTTCAGAAATGTCAGAAATTTTAAAATAACATACACATAAAGGAGGTTTATGGGAACACTAGCAGCTATCGACTGGATTGTCATTGCTTTATATTTTTTAATACTCGTGGTTCTGGCCTGGTGGGTTATCAAGCAAAAAACAGACACGTCAACCGATTACTTTTTGGCGGGTCGTCACTTGGGATGGTTTATTGTAGGAGCCTCAATTTTTGCCTCAAACATCGGCTCTGAACACTTGGTTGGGCTGGCTGGTTCTGGCGCAACCGACGGCGTTGCCTTGGCACATTATGAGCTGCACGCGTGGTGTCTGTTGGTACTCGGCTGGGTTATGGTGCCTTTTTATATGCGTTCAAAAGTATTTACCATGCCCGAGTTTCTTGAAAAAAGGTTCTCTCCCATTGCACGATCTGTACTTTCTGTTATTTCGCTAGTAGCGTATGTACTGACCAAGATTGCTGTTGGAATTTTTGCCGGTGGTATCGTATTCAGTGTTTTACTTCCCGATATTAGTTTTATGGGAATGAATAGTTTTTGGATCGGTTCCATACTCGTCATCGTTTTTACCGGTATATATACAGTTCTCGGCGGTTTGCGAGCCGTGGCCTACACCGAAGCATTACAGACGGTAATTCTGGTACTGGGTTCCTTGCTGGTGCTGATTTATGGATTGGATGCGATCGGAGGATGGAACAGGCTATATGAGGTAGTCGGTTCAGAAATGTTTAACCTTTGGAAGCCACTTACACCAGAAGGGGTTGCTGCCACCTGGGCCCCGATTAAAGAGCCCGATACGATGGCGTGGTATTTTAATAACAATTATCCCTGGCTGGGGATGCTATTCGCTGCTCCTATTGTTGGCCTCTGGTACTGGACCACCGATCAATATATTGTACAGCGTACGCTGGGTGCTGCCAATATAAAACAGGCACGTCGTGGTTCTATTGCTGCTGCGTTCCTGAAGTTGCTCCCGGTCTTTATTTTTATTATTCCCGGAATAATTGCTTTTGCATTAGCTAAAACAGGTCAGGTTGAAGCTTTACAGGCAGAGATGATGGCCGATGGTGAGCTTGTACGCGAAAATGCTCAGGCCGCTTTCCCGCTACTCGTGGCTCATATTTTACCGGTCGGTATACGGGGTATTGTAGTGGCAGGGTTGCTGGCCGCTCTCATGAGTTCGCTAGCCGGTGTTTTCAATGCATCTTCTACACTGTTCACGATGGACTTTTATTCACGTCTTAAGCCCGAGGCCTCTGAGCAGCACTTGGTTTGGATGGGGCGTATAGCTACTGTTGTAATGGTAATTATTGGCCTGTTATGGATTCCGGTGATCCAGGGAAGTCGTGGTCTCTACGACTATTTACAAGGGGTACAGTCGTACCTGGCACCGCCAATTTTTGTGGTATTCTTCCTGGGCATCTATAATAAACGATTGAATAAGGAGGGATGTCTGTCTGCACTTGGTGTAGGCTTTGCCCTTGGAATTTTCCGGCTGGCTGTTGATACGCCGGCAATGCTGATCGACGGATTCAGTTATGAACAGGGCTCATTTTTGTGGATTATCAATAATATCTTCTTCCAGTATTACAGTCTGGGTATATTCCTGATCTGTATACTGGTGATGGTTGGTGTAAGTTATATGACAGCACCACCTTCCTACGAGAAGATAGCGGGCCTTACTTTCGGTACACTATCTGAAGATGATCGCTCAGAGAACAGGGCCAGCTGGGACTGGAAAGATGTTACCATGTCTGTGGTGGTACTTGCACTCATATTGGTTGCTTACCTCTACTTCCAGGGCTAATCCTTCATTTTATATAATATATTCAAAAAGGTCATCGGTTAATCCGGTGGCCTTTTTTGTTTTGAAAGAAGTTAACAAACATGGATGGGTATAATAATGTGATAAAAATAAGAATGGAAATAACGTGTTTACCAGTTACAACTTGGTGTTACGACTGGTGTTCAGCCGATTAGGTCAATCCTCCTGTCCTTCCCGAAAGTGTTCGGGACAGGCTCGTTCTCCAAGGAGGAACTCATTGAACGAATACAATGCCCATTGCTTTTGCTTGGGAAGTCCCTCTTGGAGAAGAGGGATCTA
>JBEPXS010000231.1:0-6069 GCA_041641755.1 Balneolaceae bacterium | reverse complement strand
CCTTTCCGTGAGCCGTTGCCGATATTGCCAAAATTTGATGGGAAGCATTCAAATCTCCCCCCGCTAGTTCTACTTCATAATCCTGGCTGGCAGCTTCTATCCCCTTATAAATCTCTTTAACCATATCCACAGATAATTTGTTGGGTAGAGCCATATTAATCAGAACTGAATCAGGAATCCCGTTCATTGCATAAATATCACTTACTGCAGCTGTTACTACCTTATATCCGAGATGATGTAACGGAGTATAAGTCAAATCAAAATTTACACCCTCCAAAAAGGACTCGGAAGAAAGAAGCCCTGCATACGTTTGGGTCTCATCAAGGACAGTGGCATCATCACCAATACCCTTAATGACTTGCTGATTTCGATAGGAAGTTGTTTCTGACAGCTCTTGGATCAGCCGGTGCCGACCAATAGATTCAATACTTCGGAAGGAGTCTTTATCCACAAAAAAATAAATTTAATATTTAGAGAAATAAAAAAGGCAGGCACATTAGCAGGTGCGCTGCCTCTTTTAAAAAGTTAGCTTTGTAATAATCAGGTTAATCCTCGCGATGGGTGGAGTAGTTGATACGAAGCGTACCAGCTTTACGTAGTTCCTGCTCAACATCGGTGACGATACCGAACTCCGAATCTTCGTCTACCCTTAGTGAGACGATTAGTTTGGGTTGTTCCTGGAGCTTGTCATACATAATATTACGTATAGCTCCCAAGTCATCGATAAGAGTATCATCGATTTGCACCTTTGTGTCACCCACCCTATTGCCCGTTAGTTTTTCCGGGCCAATGTAGATATAACTAACCAGTCTTTTCTGCTCGATCTTCTCGATGTTTTCGGCTTGGGTAAAGTCTACCTGAACCTGAAGGGTAACTTCCCGGAGTACCGTTGTCACCATAAAGAAGATTAGCAGCATAAAGACGATATCAGGCATCGCCGAAGTGGGTACTTCCTGCTTGGTAGTTGCAGATTTTTTCTGAAAATGTGCCATAATATATTCTTAACCTTGATCTGGCTCTGCGATTGAAATTTTCTTCGGATACAGATTCTTTATCTGTTCCTTGGCGTCGCTATTATCTTCAAGGGATTCATAAGTACGCCCAAAACGATCCTGTGCGGCGGTATTTCTCAGCTCTTCGTAAGCTCCTACCACCTCATCCAGCATATCAATATATACTGAGTAAGGAGTTTGCCTGTCCGTCTTAATCGAGACAATCGCCTTTTCAGGAGATTCAGAAAGATCGGGATCCTCACCACGGTTTGTGATAAAGTCTTTTACTTTCTGCTTGACCTCTGTCAGAGAGGTTGGCTCCTCATCCATCAAAACCATTCCCTGCGCATTCACAAGAATCTTGAGCATATTACGCTCCTTAATGGGTGGCGGCTGTTGGTTTTCCTCGGGCTCAGGAGGCAGAACAAGCCCAATCCCGGTATCAACGTCAATCGTGGTTACCAAGAGAAAAAATACCAGCAGTAAAAATGCAATATCTGCCAGAGAAGAACTGGGGATCTCGGCTCCCTCACGATCTCTTTTCTTTATTTGCATAACATTACCTTTTAGAGATTAAAAGTGCTTCTAAAACCTGTAAGCACTATCAACAGTGCCATTGCTGCGATCAGAAAGAGCATGGTAGCTATTCCGGCATCAGCAGCATCTCCTGTCATTCCAAAAGCTATTCCAAAAACAGCTACAGGAACCAAGAAAGTAAAAATCTTTTTCAGGTTCTGTTTACCCGTAGCCAGACTTTTAGCCCCGGCCACCAGCATCGCTATAACGCCTATGCCTACCAGCCCTAACGCAATTCCTATTCCAATTACACTAGCCATATCTATTCCTTAAACTTTTTGGGATGTGGATTATTATTCAGCTTCGGCTGGACCTTCACTGGTATCAATTATTTGCTCGCCTTCTTTAAGCATTACAATAGAATCGATCAGGGTAATTGAGCTCTCTTCCATTTCAGCGATAAGGCGATCAATTTTTGACACACAGTAGTTGTATCCTACCTGTAGAATAATACCGGCAAGAAGTCCGGCAGCTGTTGTTAAAAGTGCTGTTTTAATACCACCGGCAACCAAGCTTGGAGAAATATCTCCTGCCTCTTCAATAGCATCAAAAGCCTCAATCATACCAACAACTGTACCGAGGAACCCGAGTAGCGGTGCGATAGCAATAAAGAGTGACAACCAAACAAGACCTCTTTCAAGGAAACTCATTTCGATGGAACCATAAGCAGAAATGGCCTTTTCAGCAGCTTCAATACCTTCATCTACACGCATAAGACCAGCTTGAAAAACAGAAGCGACAGGGCCGCGTGTTTCTGCACAAAGTTCTTGAGCTGCAGGAACGCCACCTTCTTGCAGGGCTTCCTGAACATTGACAATGAACTTTCGTGTATCAATATCAGCAAGATTCAAGGTAATGATACGCTCAAGGAATATGGCCAATCCAAGGATCAGAGCCACGAGTACCGGCCACATAAAGTTGCCACCCTCGTTAAACCTTTGCACAATTACATTAAAAAAGCCTTGATCAGCTCCAGCTTGAAGCAGTAAGAGAGCTATAGACGATGTCATACGATTACTCCAATTATATATTATTAAATTTAATGTTTACGGGCTTACAAAGATGCAAAATTATAGATCATTTTGATTTAAATGTCAAAATAACAAGCCCACTAATTTAGAATAAATGGCCTGTTAAAAAGGATTTACATTTCTTTCAATTAACCAGTGCTGCCGCTTCCGCCGATTTTGGTGAGAAACGCTGTAATCCGTTATCAAGGAACTGCCTAAACTCCTCTTTATTGGCATATCCAACAAGCTGATCAAGCACTTTTCCTGAAAAGGGATCCACAATAGCATAAGTTGGAAGAGCAACGGTTCCCGTTAATTTAAATTGAAACTGTTGATTCTCAGGCCCATCTATCCCATCATCCGTATAAAGCCGAACTTTTTCCATTTTTGCAAATCGAATTTGTATTTCCTCCAATGGAAAAACGTTTGTCTCCATTGCCCGGCAGTTTGTGCATGTATATCCCGTAAAATCAATAAAAACAGGTTCTCCCGACTGCTTGGCTTTTTCTACAGAGGCCTGATAATCATCCGACCATCCCTCTATATTTTCTTCGCTTCCACCAGCAGCACCGCCGGTTTGTGCGATAGAATAGACAACACTGACGTCGGTTGCCTGTTTAGGCGGCAACCAGGCATCCCAAATTCCAAGTGAAGCCCCCAACAGACCGGGTATTAAATAAAAGCTGAACAGAAACAATGGAATAGCAAGCATTAACCGGCCCGCTCCAATCTGTTTGGGAGCTTCTTCATGTTTAAGTGAATACGTCCCAATAATATACAGACCAGCCAAAAAGAAAATAGCGATCCATGCTGCTATGGTCAGCGGCCTTGATATAAGCCCCCACTGCCACACCAAATCGGCATTGGAGAAAAACTTAAACGCGGCAGCAAGCTCTACGAACCCGAGAAGTACTTTTACGAGGTTCATCCACGATCCACTTTTGGGGAGTGATTCCAGCCAGCGGGGAAACAGCGCAAACAGCACAAACGGAGAAGCAAATGCCGCTGAGAAGCCCATCATTCCCACAATGGGATAGAACCACTCTCCCCCGGTTGTTGCGGCCAGCACACCTCCCACAAATGGTGCAGTACAGGAAAAAGAAACTGCACTGATTGTCAATGCCATAAACAGTACACCCAGTACACCTGAACTTTCATTGCTCTTTTTGTTCAGCCAGTTAGTTAGTTGATACGGCAGTCGCAGTTCAAACATACCTAACAGACTCAGGGCAAACACAACCAACACTGCTCCTATAAACAGATTAACCCATGGATTGGCCGCAAACTGATTGGCCCCGGAGGCCCCGATCAAAGCTGCAAGCAATGCCCCCAAAACAGTAAATGTAAGTACAATTGCTAAGCCAAATAGCAGTGCCTGACCTACTGCTCGTTTATTATTTCCCTCATTTTGTTTTGAAAAAAATGAGACTGTCAATGGAAGCATTGGAAAAACACAAGGTGTTAACAGTGCGGCGAAGCCTGCCGTAAGAGCGATCCAGATGAACGACATAAACCCACCGCCGGTATACCCACTTGTAGAAGGTTGTGTTTCTCCCTGTGTCAGAGTCTCATCCCCTTGTTCCTGATTGGAACCGTCAGTGGTTCCGGCTGATTCACTCGTGCCGGTGGTTGTTTCCTCCAGCTTCTCAAACCCATCGTAGGGCTGATCAGCTGCTCCGGAAATTGAAATTCCCTGTGTCACCGATTTTGTTTTCGGGGGGAGGCACGCCTTGTCATCACAGACCTGGTAGAGCACTTCAAGATCGATCATGGAGCTACCACTAGTACCGGGCCTAAAAGCTAATGGAATGGTAAAGGTTGCTTCGGAGGTGTGCCAGCCCAGTTCGGTATCAAAGTTGGGATCGTATTCTATGGACGGCTCCGACTCGTTAACGGTTCCAGCTATGGCAAGCTGATCGTTGGCGGAGGAAAACTGGGTAGGATACGGGCCAGCGTCGGGATCGTTATTAATTGAATACAGATGCCATTTACCATCAATAGTAGCTTTTACAGTAATCTCGAAAACTTCACCGGCCTTCACCGTTTCAGGACTTTGGGTCACTTCAAGTGAAACCGGATCAAGCATCTGGGCTTGAATGTAAAATGGGGATAGCACCAAAAGTGCGATCCCCATTAAAAAAAATGTAAAACTATTTTTCATGGTAGTCTTATCTGTTCGGTGCAAAAGAGCCACCGGAATTTTATTCTTTGACTACCCAAACTTTAATCTGTGTTTTAATCTCACTAATCAAGTTTATGGTAGCCGTGTATTCTCCGAGCGTTTTGATGTCCTGGTCAAGGGAGATCTTACGCTTATCGATCTCGATATCACGTTCAGCAAGAGCATCGGCAACATCTTGATTGGTAACGGAGCCGTGTATCTTTTCGTCTTCACCCACTGTAACAGGAATAGTAACCGACGTCGTTTCAAGCCGTTCGGCCATCTCCTGGGCTTTCTCAACCGTCAGCTCGGCACGGCGCTCAGCTTTTTCCTTAATAAGTTGTAGCTGTTTTAATGCACCGGGAGTAGCTATTTCTGCTTTTCCCTGTGGAATCAGATAGTTTCGCCCATAACCGGGCTTTACCTCCACAACCTCTCCGGCGTCACCCAACTTTTCCACATCTTCTTTCAAAATTAGTTTCATCTGTTTAGGCATAGATACAAATCCTTTTATTTATCTGAGATTCTCTGCTACATACGGCACCAAGCCGAGGAAACGAGCACGTTTAACGGCTGTAGCCAACTGGCGCTGATATTTTGCACTCGTGCCGGTCACACGACGAGGCAGAATTTTGCCCTGATCGTTCATAAAACGCTGTAGCAATTCAGTGTCTTTGTAATCGATGTATTCAAGACCAGCTTTGCTGAATTTGCATTCCCGCGTTCGTATCTGGCCTTTCTTAGGATGTGATGGATTCTTAATCATAATTTCTAAGTCTGTTTGTGTGTCATGCTACTTATCCAACAATATAAACGGATAGAATAGCCATTAAATTTCGGTTAGTCTTCCTCTTCCTCTTCTTGAGCAAATACATTGGGAACAGTACCCTTTCTTTGCTGTTCGCGATGCCGTAACATTTTGGCATCGTACTTCAGGGTCAGATACCGGATCACATTATCATCCAGCCGTAATTGACGTTCGAGCTTTTCAATAAGCTCTCCCGGTGCATTGAAGTAGGCATTAACATAGTATCCGCTGTTATTTCCGTTCATCTCATACTCAAACTTGCGGATGCCCCATTCGTCAACTTCATCAATTTCACCACCGTTATCCCGGATAACATCGGTGAATTTGCTGACGATCTCTTTAAATTGATCGTCCTCCAGAACGGGATTTATTATATAGGTTAACTCGTAATAATTTTTACTCATTTGATAGGTTTCCTTTGGTTGTTTTCGTTGAAAACAGCCGATCTGACTTCGTGCCGATCAGCAGGTAATGGTCTGTCCGTGATATCACTAACCAGGTTCTCAAAGCGAGAATCAAGCC
>JBEPXS010000230.1:0-6081 GCA_041641755.1 Balneolaceae bacterium | reverse complement strand
AATGGTGCCGAATTGATTGAGCTGGGCATGCCATACAGCGATCCGCTGGCTGATGGTCCCACGATTCAGTACTCCAGTGAGGTGGCTATCGACAACGGTATAACCATGGAGCGGATCTTTGAGATGGTGAAGGAAGTACGAGAACAATCAGAGATCCCTATCATTTTAATGGGTTATATGAATCCGGTGCTGCGATATGGTGTGGAAGCTTTTTGTAAAAAGGCAGCAGCATCAGGCGTAGACGGACTCATCATACCCGATATTCCACCAGAAGAGTCGGATTTGATTGAAAATGAAGCCAGTGCCAATGACCTGGCTCTTATCTACCTGGTGGCGCCCAATACATCTGATGAACGGATGAAACTGATCGATAAAAAATCGGATGGATTTGTGTATTGCGTATCTGTGACTGGTGTCACCGGTGCGCGGGACGGGGAGGAGATTGCCCGGTCGGTTGCCCGTTTCATTGACAGGGTACAGGAAAATATTACAGAAAATCCCAAAATGATTGGCTTTGGCATACGTTCCCATGATGATGCCGAACGGATAGCGGCCCAGGCAGAAGGATTTATCGTTGGCAGTGCTTTGATCGACACCATACGGGAGCATTACCCTGAGGAAGGGTGGAAGCAAAAGGTGTTTGATTTTGTTAACAGGTTGAAGTATGGTAATCAGTAACGGTTAAATTGATAAAAATCATTTTATGAAAAATTATTTCACACATTTCACCTTTCTTCTTTTACTTGCTGTACTGTTTTCTTCATGTGATGGAGACTATCGGAGAGAGGCTCAGGGACAATTCGGCAACGTAGTCGTAGTTATGGATTCAACGAAGATGAGCAGCGAAACTGCTAATGCCATACGTTCTACATTTGGGGGAGGAATTGAGTATTTCCTCGGATTTGAATCTCGTTTTGATCTTGCCTTCCGGGATTTTGACAGCAATGAAGAGCTGGAGGAGGTTAAGTTCAACAAAAATATCATTATCGCTTCGCCCATTGATGCCGAAACTAATGTAGGGAAACTGGTACGAGCCCTGTTGAGTGATGAAGTTGAACAATCCGTAAAAAATGGGGAATCATATGCTTTTCCACTGGATGATAAATGGTACCGGAATCAATGGACACTGATACTTACCTCCCAAAGCGATTCAACACTCGCTTCCAAAATTCGGAACGGAGAGCAGAATTTAATGCGTAGCTTGATTGATAAAGAGTTGGCTCGCTGGACGGAAGAGATATACGAAAGAGGAGAAAAATACGCGATCGAAGATTCTCTTATGGAAAATCATGGCTGGAAAATACGAGTCCAGCACGATTACTATAAGCATCTGGATACAACATATGTGCAGGATGGTGAAATCAACCACCTGGTGACCATGCAACGCCAGTTACCCAATAACGATCGACGTTTCTATGGCTGGTGGAAGAGCGGCGTTTCCAACATCAATTTTTTGGATGAGGAGTGGATAAACTCACGGCGCGATTCTCTGTGGGAAGAAAGATTTCGCGGAACACTTGATAGTTCCTATGTGACCACGGAATATCGCATTAGCCCACAAACACGTTCCTTTCAGTTAAATGGAGATATAGCGTATGAGACACTTGGCTGGTGGCGGATGACACGAGGTGCCATGGGTGGGCCGTTTGTGAACCTTACCGTGTATGATGATGAGACCCAGCGGCTCTTCATGCTCGGGTTTTGGCAGTTTGCCCCCAAGTACCGTAAGCGGCGGTTTGTGCGACAGTTTAGGGCTATGGTACGAACGTTTGAAAGTGATTCAACCTGGAATCAAACCAACTTGGCTACCAACTAGGTGTCAGACAAATCCACAGAATGGGATTTCATAAATAAAGCGCTTAAAGAGCGTAAAGAAGAGAACCGACTCCGTACCCTTCAACCGGTGCTTCCGGTATCTGAACCTGCAGAGATTACCAGCGAGGGGAAAAGACTGATCAATTTCTGTTCTAATGATTACCTGGGACTTTCGCGACATCCCGACCTGGTTAAACGCTCCCAAGAGTACGCCGAGCAGTATGGCGTTGGCTCTACCGCTTCACGCCTGATAAGCGGCAGTTACGATATACATACCGAGCTTGAAGAAAAGATTGCAGAAATATTTAGCACGGAAGCAGCGCTTATCTTTAACAGCGGATTCCAGGCAAACAGCACCATTCTGCAGACGATAACTGATCGCAACTCGCTCATCCTGGCTGATAAACGTTCCCATAACAGCCTGCTACAGGGCGCCCTGCTCAGCCGTGCAACATTCCAGCGGTTTGATCACAATGACATGGACCATCTTAAAGCGTTGCTGGAAAGAGCCTCGGAGCAATCATACAGTCGGGTTGTAATTGTAACCGAATCAGTGTTCAGTATGGATGGGGATCGAAGTGATTTGGAAGGGATAGCCGATCTGGCAGAGCGTTATCAGACGTTGCTTTTTGTTGATGATGCCCACGCGGTAGGTGTGTGGGGAGAGAAAGGGCTTGGACTGGGATATGGAGAGCGAAGGATTGACATTACCCTGGGAACCTTTGGGAAAGCGTTCGGCGTTTTTGGGGCTTTTGTAACCTGCTCCCGTTCTATGAGAGATTATCTGGTAAATTTCTGTCCCGGGTTTATCTATACTACAGCGTTGCCACCAACGGTAATAGGGGCACTGGATGCGGCCGTGACACTGGTTCCGCAAATGCAGGAAAAGCGGAAAAAGTACCATCAAAATATTGAATTGGTCAGGAGTGAGATTCAGAAAGCCGGATTTAATACCGGTAGTTCTTCAACTCAAATAATCCCGATCCTCGTAGGAGATGAGCAAGAAACAGTGGAACTATCCGATTTTATGAAAGAAAATGGAATACTGGCTACAGCAATACGGCCACCTACTGTGCCCGAATCCAGTTCCCGTATTCGGATCACGCTATCCAGCGAACATACCGGGCAGCATATCAATCGCCTGACAGAAATCCTGGGGAGGTGGAATGGACATTAAAGCTCAGGTTTTGGCCTGGCATGGTTGGGCTTTTGACCGGACCTGCTGGAACCCGTGGGAAAGACTATTTACGGATCAATTTTCTGTGTCACTGTGGGACCGGGGATACTGGGGTTCTCCTAAAAAAGTGGAGCAAGAGGATAATGCAAATAAGAGAATACTTTTAACTCATTCTTTTGGGTTGCACCTATGTCCGAACAGGCAATTGAAAAAGGCTGATGTGATTGTGATCTTTGGTGGGTTTCGTGAGTTTCATCCGATTGCGGCACAGTTCAGAAGACGGTCTAAGCTGATTTTGAACAAAATGATAAAATCGATGCAGGAAGATCCTGAGAAGGTACTGAAAGAATTTATTGACAACGCCTTTGAACCTGCTGAAGCCCCTCAGATTGATTTTGTTAATTTTGATATTGCGAAACTGTTACATGATCTCCATGCACTGAACAAATCAACACTAAATATTGAGCCACTGCAGCAAGCACAGAAAATTTGTATCCTTCATGGCTCATCTGACGGCATTGTCCCGAAAACAAAAGGACGTGAACTATACAATATTTTCAGGGACAAGGCCTCCTATTTTGAGGTGAAGAATGCCGGTCATGCACTGCCTTTTACACACATGGAACAGTGTTGGGCGTTTATACAACCCGAGCTAAGGCAAGTGTTGCAAAGATCATAGAAGAGCCTGGTTAAGATATTTAATTTAATTTTTAAAGGTTTATTTGATTGGATGGCTGAAGTAAAACAATCAACAAAGCAGAATATTAGTGATAATTTTGGGAAAGCAGCGCCATACTATGACGATCATGCTGAAGTACAAAAAGAGATTGCCGAGCGCCTGATTGCTTCATTGCAACCTTGGACCGAAATTTTACCAAAGGGTCCTATACTTGAAGTAGGCTGTGGAACCGGATTTGTAACTGAAGGGCTAATTAAATTATTTCCAAATCGGGATATGGAGATTACCGATATTTCCCCTCGGATGGTAGAAGTCTGTCGAGAGAAGTACGGTAGCAAGAGTAATATTTCATTCGGCACACTAGATGCAGAACAGTTAGATGTCGACCCTGAAACTTACGCTATGACGGTCAATGGATTCGTAGCACAATGGTTCGATCATCCCGCAATCACGATGGGCCGTTTGCTGGAGGCTACAAAGCCTGGTGGACTTCTGCTTGGGTCGTTTCCCGGCAGTGAAAGTTTTCCGGAGTGGAAGGAGGCCTGCCGAGAGCTGGGGCTTCCATACACGGGTAATGAACTACCCGATACCGAAGAGCTACTTATCAAGTTATCCAGCGGACCTGTTCAGGTCGATTACTATGAGGATACGGTTTCACAGCAATTTGAGAGTTCAGCTGATTTTTTTTGTCATCTCAAAAAAGTGGGAGCGGGTACACAACAGAAAGGGAGGTCTCTTTCTCCGAGAGAACTGAAGATGCTTATAAAGCATTGGGATGAGAAATCGGAGGATAAAATAAAGGTTAGCTATCATACTGTCTTTATTGCGATAAAGCGCAACTTTGATTCCTAGTCTGACTACCACTAAGAGGTCTCTTGTCAGAAAATCCGGCCAGGAATTTCCTCCTCGAAAAGGTTTTGGGGATGACTTTCCTCGGAATCCCCGGTTTGCAAGTAACGAATGTAGTGGTAACAACACTAGTGTCGCGTCACGCTTAAAGTTTCGGGTTGTATCAAAAGAAGTGGCCTGAGGAACCCACCCCCTTCTTTCATACAAATCCACGCGAAAGCCACCCCTCCCGGGAGAGGTGGGGTAGGTTCGCAAGCCGATGCAAGAGATTAGACCCGACAATTTATCTCAAACATGACACTAGTTTGTCAAAGAATTTATTCCCTGAGATGACACTTTCGGCGCTTGTAGTCTAATTTGCGTAAACGGTTGCACAAATGCTAAATATATCTATTTTTTAAAAAATGGCAGGATATTAGATTTCGAATCTAATGGGAATATGGGAGAATCGGATTTGGGAACAGACAAATAATTTATGTCCGTTACTTAAATTCTTTAAACCGAATAATGCGTTACCACAACTATTTAATCGCATAAAAGGGGACCAGAATGGATAAATTTACTAAAGATCCAGGGAATATCACTTCTGAGAATGCAAGTACAGACAAGCCGGAACCCACTTCTATTACAAGACGTCAATTCCTGAAACGTGGATTAGGCTCTGCCGGCTTTCTGGCGTTAACGGCATCAGGACTTGGAACAATGGTACAGTGTTCCGGTCCATCCGATCCTGATCACCAGGAACGGATGGATCAGCTGCTAAGTGAAATGACGGTTGAGGAAAAAATTAATCAGCTTCGTTATGATGCTCCCGCCATCCCGCGGCTGGATATAAATGAATATAACTGGTGGAATGAATGCCTGCACGGAGTAGGGCGGGCTGGATACGCCACCGTTTTTCCACAAGCTATCGGTATGGCAGCTACCTGGAACGAGTCTCTTTTTAATACCGTAGCTGATGCCATTAGTGATGAGGCCCGTGCCAAGCATGAAGCATTTGCAGAGGCTGGACGCCGTGACATTTATATGGGGCTTACATTCTGGACTCCGAACATCAATATTGTACGCGACCCGCGCTGGGGGCGGGGACAGGAAACGTACGGGGAAGATCCCTACCTGACAGGCTCGCTGGCCAATTCATTTATCAACGGTTTGCAGGGAGATCATCCCAAATATTACAAGGTCATTGCTACCTCCAAGCACTTTGCTGTGTATAACGGACCTGAACCGCTGCGCCATGAAATTGATATCAATCCCAGCGACCGGGACCTGCATGAGACCTACCTGCCGATGTTCAAAACGACGGTTGAGGATGCCAACGTTGCCTCTGTCATGTGCGCTTACAACAGTTTCCGGGGCATGCCTTGTTGTGGAAGCAGTCCACTGTTAAAATCTATCCTGCGCGAAGACTGGGGCTTTGATGGATATGTGGTCTCCGACTGCTGGTCAATTAACGATTTTTATATGGAAGACCGACACGGAACTTCTGAAACAGAAGCTGAAGCGGCAGCCCTGGCATTAAAAAGTGGCACCGATCTGAACTGTGGAAATACATTTCCTT
>JBEPXS010000229.1:0-6100 GCA_041641755.1 Balneolaceae bacterium | reverse complement strand
TTTAAAACCTAACTAGTGTTATGTCTAAGATAAATTGTCGGGTCTACCCTGAATCATCGGCATGTGAACCCACCCCGCCTCGCTGCACTCGGCACCCCTCTCCGGGAGGGGACTTATATGCGCCCATACCGATGTGTTGAGCTGTTTCCCTGAAAACAGGCATTCAGCAAATCTCCTCCCCCGGAGGGGTGGATTTCGCATGGGGTTGCGCGAAAGACGGGGTGGGTTCCCCTGGCCACTTCTTTGAAGCAAACCGACACTGTAGGCGTGACGCGACACTAGTCAGTAACAATTTTTATCAGTATTTAAGCTTATGACGGCAAGGGTGAATCCGCTCTTGTGCTTTTACACGGCACTTTGAAAAGAAGACAAAGAAACAAAACCTCAGACAGAGCTTCCTTATCTACCTTCGACGCTCATATCCAGGGTATATACAGAGGTGCTGGCAGTAATAAACAACATCTGTCGGTTTGGTCCGCCGAAGGTAACGTTGGCCGTCCATTTTTTAGGAACAGGGATATGTTCGATCTGCTCTCCCTTTTTATTAAATACCGTCACACCGTCGCCGGTCAGGTAGACGTTCCCCCTGTTGTCAATTGTCATACCGTCCGAGCCCATTTCTGTAAACATTTTTTTATCGGATAGATGACCGTCATCATTAATGGAGTAAGAATAGGTTTTCTGATCACCGATATCAGCAACATATAAGGTTTGACCATCAGGAGTACCGATGATGCCGTTGGGTTTAACCAGGTCGTCTGCAACAATAATTATATCCTGCCTGTCAGGCGTGAGATAATATACCCGCTGCTCATCAATCTCTTTTTCGGTTCGTTCCCAGTAATCGCGCTGGTAATATGGATCGGTAAAGTACACTCCTCCCTGTGAGTCTATCCAAAGATCATTCGGTCCATTCAGCCGCTTTCCCTTGAAATTATCCACTAGTACCCGGACGTTTTTATCCGGACTGATGCTCCAAAGTTCACTCTCTTCGTCCGCACAAGTCAAAAGGTTGCCATTATCATCAAAATACATACCGTTTGACCGACCCGCTTCATCCATAAACAATGTTAACTCACCGTCTGAGCTATATTTCCAGATGTCATTATTCGGCTGATCGGTAAAAAACACATTTCCTTCTTGGTCCGATGCAGGCCCTTCCGTAAATGAAAACTGGTCTGATATATGTGCAAGGCTCGCGTTATCGGCAACAACCGGGCTATCCTGCGCTTTCAGAAATTGAGTGAACAATAGTGTGAAGAGTAGCAGGGATAACAGATAGTGCCGTTTTTTTGTATCCAGTGTGAAGGAACTCATTTTCTCTAAAGTCAGCATTTTGTGGCTTTGGTATAAAATTATGATGAGATTTAGATCTGAATGTAGTCCTGCAACTCGGAGGATGCAAAAAGCTTTTCTATATATATTATTTGGAGAACTTTGAAACTGCTTTTTGCCCTCCAGCCCTCCTATGGACATATGAGGAAGTATATCAATGTCCTTGGAGTACCTATGTAGAAAAGTGCTACCTATTATAAAGGCAACACCTTTCTTAAGTGGATTTTAGACCTGTGGATTAGTTGCTGTTGATGGTCCCCGTTCCCATTCGGTTTTCATAGGGAGGACGTTCTGGCTTCTCATAAGGATTATTTTTCAGTAATTGCTGAATTTCCCGTATTGCTCGTTCCAGTTGTGGATCTGTGCCTTTGGCAAGCTGGGTGGGATCATCTTCTACCTGGATATCCGGCTCCACTCCATGTCCTTCGGGAAACCATTCTCCGTCAGGGTAATACATCCGGAAGGTTGGCACGGTGACTCCACCACCATCGATAAGGGTAGGAGCTCCTGAAATACCAATGAGGCCACCCCAGGTACGGGTACCGATCAGCGGACCAAGGTCACTCTGTTTAAAGTAGGATGGGAAAGCATCGCCTCCAGAGCCACTCCAGCCGTTTATCAGCATTACTTTGGGGCCAAAGTTGGCGATCGGAGGCCACTGCCAGTCCCTGCCGTCGCGTACCGCCCAGTGGACCAGCTCCGGCCGATTGAGCAATTCAATAAATCGGTCGGGGATCTGTCCGCCGCTATTGAAACGCTCATCGATTATGAGTGCATCTTTATGGTATTGAGCCATAAACTGGCGTACCAGTTCGTTTTGCCCATCTATACCGGTACTGCGCACGTAAATATAGCCCACTCTTCCGTTGGTAGCTTCGTCCACACGTTGGCGGTTGGACTCAATCCATGCAAGATGCCGGAGCCGGGTTTCACTGCTCATGGTTTCAACGAGTACTTTGCGGGCACCTTCCATCTGAGGCTCATTGTTTATGGTCAATTCTACTGTTTCATCGGCCAACCCCTGGAACGAAGCATACGGGTCTTCTGAAGTATCCAATGGAACACCGTTAACAGCCAGAATGTAGTCACCTTCATTGACATCTACCCCGGGTTTACTGAAAGGCGAACGTGCCTCGTTATCCCATGGTGCCCCTTCCACGATATTGTCGATACGGTATGCTCCATTTTCCACGGTCCAGTCGATTCCTAATAAACCGACCCCTCTTAGGTCAGCTCTTTCTTGGTCACCTCCGCCCCGATATGTATGGGAGGCATTGAGTTCGGCAATCATTTCTCCTATTACATAATTGACGTCAGTGCGTGTAACGGCATCGTTAAGCATACGTTGATAACGCTGTTTCGTCGCTTTCCAGTCTACCCCATGGAAATTAGGGTCGTAAAAAAAGTCACGTACAAAACGCCAGGAATCGTTGAAAATTTGTTGCCACTCCTCGCGGGGAGTAACGGTCATAGTCAGCTCACCAGTGCGGAGCGGGTTCTCAATTTTTTGATCGGGGGATGGATCTATAATTGCATACTTACCCTGACTGTTGACCAGTATTTTTTCACCATTTGCCGAAAGCTGGTACCCGTTTACCTCACTAATAATATCTTTTGCCTCACGTTCTTCAAGATCGTAATACGCCAATGTGCTGCCATCTTCTTCTGCACTGGTTCTGGGAAAGCGTTGATACAGTACTTTACCGGAAATGGCGCTGAGGTTACCGTAATTACCGGCATCAACAGGCAGTTGCACAAGGCGCGATTCGAAGCCTTCAAGGTCGATATTAACCTGTTGTGATTCTTCATCTCCATTGCCGTTCTCCTTATCTTCCTCTACTCCTGATTTTTTCTCTTCTTTTATCTCAACCTCATCATTCCTTGGAGCCAGCGGAGAGTCGGTGGTATCGACTAACGGTACAGCTACAATATTGGTTGAATTGGCATATATCCACGTGTTGTCCATGTCGCTATACTGCGGATCGAAGGTGCGGCTGGAGAGGAAATAGAGGTATTTCCCATCAGGATCAAAAACGGGTCCACGGTCATGATAGTAACTTGAGGTAACCCGGGTCGTTTCTTCTGTTTTGGTGTTATAGAGAAAGATAGCGTGCTGCCGGTTATCAAGACCCCGTGAAAAGGCAACCCATCTACTGTCAGAAGACCAGCTGGCTGAGAAATTGCGCAGTCCATATTCATACATCCAGAGCCCTTCACCGATCGTGGTCAGTTCATTTTCCTCCATATTGTAAAGCCGGATATTCATTGCATTATCGACAAAGACCAGCTTCTGGCTGTCCGGCGACCAATAGGGCTGGTATTTGTACTTTGAGTTGGTAGAAGTTAGGATCCGTTCACTTCCATCACCACCTTCATCGCGTACGGTGAGTTCATATTCACCCGAACGATCACTCCAGTAAGCTACATGCTTACCATTGGGAGACCATGACGGGTATCTTTCTGCCACACCAGAGCTGCGGGTTAAGTTTTTGACGGGACCATGTTTGGCCGGAACAGAAAAAAGATCCCCACGTGCCTGGAAGAGCACACGCTTACCATCAGGTGAAATGAAGGAGTTTTGGATCAGGCTGCTTACATTTTCAGTTTGTGGTTTAACAGAAGTGTTGTCGGTAACTACATCCACATCCACCTCTTTTGTCTCTTCAGTTTCGAGATCCATCAGGTATAGGGCTCCACCGGCCTCAAAAACTAAATCTGAAGGGCCCACTGCGGGAAAGTGAATATCATAGTTGTCAAAATTCGTAACCTGACGTATCTGTTCTGAGTTTCGGTCATAAGCCCAGATGTTGTAACGGAGATCATCACCACGGTCAGAAGTGAAGTAGAGGGTGGAACCATGCCACATCGGCTGGTCATCGTTTGCTTCGTGATCCGTAATCTGTTGCGATTCATAGGTTTCCAGATTAAAAAGCGTGATATCAGGACTCATGCCTCCCCGATAGCGTTTCCAAGTGCGGAAGGCGCGGGATATCGGAGTGTACGCGATTGTTTTACCGTCGGGTGAAATATCCGCAAATTCACCATAGGGAACCGGTAGTTTTTCAGCAAGACCGCCCCCGGCTGAAACTTTGTAGAACTGGTTGTAACGCTGACGCCCACTTTTTCTGCTGGATGAAAACAGGATATGCTTACCGTCCGGGTACCATCCCAAAACCCGTTCAGTCATCGGATGATGCGTAACACGTTCGGGTGTTCCACCCCGGGCCTGAATGACATAAATATCATTATTGCCATCATAATTAGCATTGTAGGCAACCATCGAACCATCCGGCGAAAACCGGGGGAAAGACTCTTGTCCTTTTGCAGTGGTCAGTCGATGCGCAGTACCTCCGGTTTTTGAAACGATCCAGATATCATCCGCATAGGAAAAAACGATGTGGGATTTGGAAACATCCGGTTGCCGCAGCATCCGGGCATCTACTTGTGCGTATGTTTCTGAGACAGATATTGCCCCGAAAAGCAGAGCGAGAATAAAGGTGAGAGATAAAAAATTCTTCATAAGTAAGTACCCCGTGGTTATTAGCTGATTGATATTTTATATGAATGTAGAAAAATACGAGTGCAGATTTCAAGAGTTTCAAAAAAAATGTCGAGAATTTTATATATATGAAATAGTGTGTATTTTAATACACACTTCAGTATGAACAAAAATACAGGTCTATATATAATTGAGTAAAAAACATTCGCCGGCTTTTTGGGACCGGCTCGGAATAGGAATTTCAGGCCTCTGTGCTGTTCACTGCCTTTTTTTCCCTGTAGCTATTGCCCTGCTGCCTCTTTGGCCCACCGCCGAAGCGATCCACGACTGGACCCATCCGATTCTTTTTATCCTGATTGTACCCACCGTAATTTATGCTCTGCGTGATGGAGCGAAAGATCGCCGAATAGCAGTGCTGCTGTATCTTGGATTGATCGTCGTGGGGTTGGCCTGGCTGCTGCACGATTGGATTGGAGATATTGGAGAGGCTTCCGTAACGATGGCCGGAAGTTCCCTGTTGGTAACCGGACATTGGTTTAATTATCAATACCACAAGAATAACTGCAAACCCACCCTGGATCATGAAACGACTTAATTTTACGCTGAATGAGGAAACGGTCAAACTGTTGAAAGAGCTATCTGGAAAATATTATGACGGTAACAAGTCACAGACTGTCCGTGCTGCACTGGAGAGCCTGGCAGCACATATCGGTCACGAGGGATGGGTGATTACCGGGTATACTCCCAAAGAGATAGATGGTGATGTCAGTTGTCATTCCTGCGGGGAGTCGCATCACGAAGGTGAGGTGTTGTATCGCCCGGTGTTTGAGCGTGGGAAAAGTCCCAAAGCACTTCCCAGAATTCCCTCCGAAAACTGGCTCGATTGTCCCGAATGTGCCGAGAAACAGTTTGGGAAGTAAATGTAATCTGTGAACCGATCTACAGGATCAGGAAATAATTTAAACGAGGATTTGCAAAACCGTCACTTTCACGAGCTATTATTTCTTTCGCAATTACAGTTGGTTTTACAAAGCTCTCTTAACTTCTCTTTTCGATTAACGTCAACAATGATTTCTGCAGATCGTCAAAAAGAGGGTGCGAGAATCCGGGTTGATTATTTGATATGCCTTCTGTTTGTAGAAGCCTTGCCACTTCAATAGCGCACCCCCATGAGAGGGTCACTCCCGCACCACCATGCCCGTAATTGTGGATCAACATCCCATCTGTTTCGGTTCCTTTCTCCAGCCGGAGGCCACCTTGCCTCTT
>JBEPXS010000228.1:0-6138 GCA_041641755.1 Balneolaceae bacterium | reverse complement strand
CCCCCGTGTTCTTCTGTCCACTCCCACGCGTGTTCCAGGAATTCCTCACGGGTGATGTCAGCTTTGGTAATCCCTTCTTCTCTTAACTTGTTAACCACTTTGGCTTCGGTAGCGATGGATGCGTGATCGGTACCCGGTATCCAGCAGGTGTTATAGCCCTGCATGCGAGCCCGGCGCACCAGTACATCCTGGATGGTATTGTTGAGCATATGCCCCATATGAAGAACGCCCGTCACATTGGGCGGTGGAATTACAACAGTATATGATTCCCGCTCGTCCGGCTCAGAGTGGAAAAATCCGGACTCATTCCAGAATTGATACCATTTGTCCTCTACCTCGGAGGGGGCATATTTTTTAGGAATATTCCGCAGTGCTGGTGAAGTACTCAAAGTTCGTGATTTTTTTCTGTTAGCTGATTAAGTCAATCCTTTAGTTTCCGGCCGGATATCATTACTTCCGAATAATTCCGAATTTAAAAAAATAATAAAAAGGAGAGAAGTGTGTAAGAAGGGCCACAGATCTGCACGAATAGATGTTAACTGTGCAGATCTGTGGCAGGTCCCTATTTGGTTCGTTTTAATCGCACCCCAAAGTGCCCGTCACATTTATGCTTGTGAGGGAAGGTTTGGTAGGCTTTGTTATCTTCAATAAGAACCTCTTCGGGCAGGTACCCTTCCAGATTTTCCAGCTCAAAATTGTCATGTCGTTCGAGGAAGTCGGTAACCTGTCCCCAGTTTTCTTCCTCTTCAAGTGAACAGGTGCTATAGATCAATCTTCCACCCGGCTTCACCATCGTTGCTGAGGAATCGAGGAGTTCTTTCTGGAGTTCTACAGCGTTTTCAAGGCCTTCCAGATCACGTCGCCAGCGCAGGTCGGCCCGTTTGCTCAATACACCGGTACCGGTACAGGGAGCATCCAGAAGAACTGCATCAGTTTCAGGTAGCTCCAGCTCACGGACATCGGCGCGACGAATTTTTATGTTTTCTGCCTGGAAGTCCAGGGCATTTTGTGCCAGCCTTTCAAGACGCTCTCCCGAAATATCGACTGCGAGAACTTCTCCTTCCCCTCCCATCAGACTGGAAAGCAGTACGGTTTTGGTACCAGGAGCCGCACAAAAATCATAAACACTTTCCTCTGGCTGAGGGTCCAGGATAGTGGGAGCAAAACCCGCAGCAACGTCCTGAATCCAACAAAATCCTTTTTTAATCCAGCCTTTATTTATAAACGGGGCAACACTGTCAACACGGTAATACCCCGGCAGCCAGTCACTTTCGGTGAACGCTACATCATTTTTTCCCATCCGCAGTTTAAAGTATTCGGCTTTAGTCCGCAGAGTGTTTACATGTACATAGTGGACAGGAGCTTTGTTGTTCGATTGCATCAGCTTAAAAGCCTCACGTTCTCCAAATCGCTCAACCCAGCGTTTTACCATCCATTCAGGATGAGAAAAGGTAGTGGCTATCAGTTTGGTACGATCCTTAAAATTAGGCTTGGGAAGCTGATCCCTTTCCTTTTCGCGTTGCAGGTTTCTCAAAATGGCATTCACCAGGTCGCCGGTTCTTGAACCGAGGGTATATTTTGCAATCTCCACAGATTCATTAATAGCTGCATAATCAGGTGTACTGTCCATAAACACCATATCATACACTCCCAGCCGCAAGATGTTCTTCAGATTGTTCTTCATCTCCTCAAGACTTACGTTCGCAAACTCGTCGATCAGAAAATCGAGATATGTACGTCGGCGCAGGATATTTTGAACATATTCGCGTACTTCGGCACGTTCGCGCAGTTCGAGATCATCAGCAACAGAATAATCCAGGTAATTAGTCTCATCAAATTCATTTAAAATATCTACGCTGACAGATCGTGCGGTTGCTTCTGTTTCCAAGATAATCGCTGTTTTTAAAAGTTAACTTTTCTATCAAATAAAAATTAATTGCTGAATATTTAGTTCAGCAATAACTGGTACGCTATGTTCCACTGCAGGTTAAACTCTCCTGCCGGATCTATCCACTAAATAACATCCGAAAATACGGCATTGTGGATGGAGTTGCTAATTGTTCTGCATGGCAATTTTAAGTAAAAGCTTCTTTGCCTTTGCACGGCAAAACCACTAACTTTCGCCGCTTCAGATGCACCGATATTTATGATATATTATGAGCATAGAAGTTTTCTAAACTCTAATCAACAATTAGTTAAGTAAATGAATAAAGGAACCGTTGCACAAGTTATTGGGCCGGTCGTCGATGTCGACTTTAACCAGGGTGAAATCCCGCCGGTTCTCAATGCCCTATACATTGATCGAGAAGATGAATCGAAACTATATCTTGAAGTTGCACAGCACCTAGGTGAAAATCGTGTGCGTACTATTGCAATGGACAGCACGGACGGACTGGTGCGTCAGACAGAAGTTGTAGATACGGGAGCTCCTATTTCGATGCCTATCGGAGAAGATATTAAAGGACGTCTGTTCAACCTGGTTGGTGAGCCTATTGATGGACTTGAGCCACCAAAAGGAGAGGAACGTTATCCCATTCACAGGCCTGCACCGAGTTTTGAAGATCTTGCGACCTCTACTGAAATGCTCGAGACCGGAATTAAGGTTATCGATCTTTTGTGTCCTTACGCCAAAGGTGGTAAAACCGGTCTTTTCGGTGGTGCAGGGGTAGGTAAGACGGTTCTTATTCAGGAATTGATTAATAACGTTGCCAAAGGTCATGGTGGACTTTCGGTATTCGCCGGTGTTGGTGAGCGAACACGCGAAGGTAACGACCTGATGCGTGAGATGCTGGAAGCCGGAATTATTGACTATGGCGAAGAGTTCCGCGAGTCGATGGAAGAAGGTGGCTGGGAGCTCGAAAAAGTTGATATGGACAAACTTAAGGATTCCAAAGCTACTTTTGTATTCGGTCAGATGAACGAGCCGCCGGGAGCACGTGCCCGAGTTGCGCTTTCCGGGCTGACTGTTGCTGAGTATTTTCGTGACGAGGTATCTCGTGATATTCTCTTCTTTATTGACAATATTTTCCGATTTACCCAAGCCGGTTCCGAGGTATCTGCACTACTGGGACGTATGCCGTCCGCTGTAGGATATCAACCGACACTGGCTACTGAGATGGGTGATCTGCAGGAACGTATTACCTCCACCAAAAACGGATCAATTACTTCGGTACAGGCTGTATACGTACCGGCTGATGATCTTACTGATCCGGCTCCCGCAACCACGTTTGCCCACCTCGATGCGACAACGGTATTGAGCCGTGCACTAACGCAGATCGGTATCTATCCCGCTGTGGATCCATTGGATTCAAGTTCACGAATTCTTGATCCGAAAATTGTGGGCCAGGAACACTATGATACTGCTCAGCGTGTGATCGAGATTCTGCAGAAATACAAAGACCTGCAGGATATTATCGCTATTCTGGGGATGGATGAACTTTCGGATGAAGACAAAACAACTGTTGCCCGGGCGCGTCGTGTGCAGCGATTCCTCAGCCAGCCATTCTTTGTGGCCGAGCAATTTACCGGACAGCCTGGTAAGTTCATGAAGGTTGAGGATACCGTAAAAGGATTTAAAAAAATCCTGGATGGCGAGCTCGATCACTTGCCGGAAAATGCATTCCACCTTGTCGGCACTATTGAAGAGGCCGAGGAGAAAGGTGAGCGCCTGCTTGAAGAAGCCGAAGCAGAAGCGGCTGAATAAAAAGAAAATTTAAATCTCCGTGGTTTTAACACTCCGGAGGTTTGATTCTAATCTGATTTTATTTCCATGAATAACTTTGAAGCACAGATTTTAACCCCACAAGGTTCTCTGTTCGACGATCAGGTTACCGGTGTTCAGGTCCCCGGCACGCTGGGGAGCTTTGAGATAAAGACACTGCACGCCAGCATTATCTCTACGCTCGAAATCGGACGTATTCTTGTTCGAAGGGCAGAGGGAGAAGAGCTCTTTTTTGCTATCAGCGGAGGTTTTGTTGAAGTTCATGATAACAAGCTTACCCTGCTGGCTGAAGCTGCAGAACCAGTCGAAGATATTAATGTAGATCGTGCAAGGGCGGCTAAGGAACGGGCGGAGGAACGTCTGGAATCCGACGATGAATCGATTGATGATGAACGGGCCCGCAAAGCACTTGAACGAGCCCAAAACCGCATAAAACTTGCTGCCAATTTCTCGGTTTCAACGCAGTAATTTTAGCTATAAAATTTGATCGAAGGAGCTTTCAGAGATGGAAGCTCCTTTTTTATTGGTCTACCCGTATTTTAGCTAACTATTAATTGATTGTAAGAGTTAATTTGAAAATCAGAAGGGTCTTTTTAGTAAAGACAGGAGTTCTATTTTACCAACCAATACGGCCTTTCTTCCCATTTTTAAGTGGTTGTTCCCCGCTGCCTGGATCTTCGGGTAACACAAATCCGGGTGGTGCTTCAAAAGCGTCATAGATCCAGTTTACCTCGGGATCGTTTTGTGCTGAATTAATAAAGGTGCCAACAATAGGAAGAGCAGAACGGGCACCTTGTCCGATGTAGGTGTTTTCAGGGAAGCGAATTCTTCGGTCCTCACCACCAACCCAAGCTCCCATAACGATATGGGGCATCATCCCCACAAACCAGTTGTCTGCTGCATCCTGGGTCGTACCAGTTTTACCAGCAACATCCTGGCGAACATTGTAAACATTTCGGAGCCGTACTCCTGTACCATGATAATCTTCACCTCCACGGATGACGCCCCGCATCATATCTACCATGATATAGGCCGTTTCCGGGCTGATCACTTCCTGTTTATATTCCGCATGATACTCTTCAAGGATGTTACCTTCTTTGTCTTCTATTCGTGTGATCGCAATCGGTTCTATATGAACTCCTTCATTTGCAAACGTTGTATAGGCGCTAACCAGGTCGAGGAGAGAAACCTCAGCAGTACCCAAAGCTATAGAGGGAAAGGCCGGAGTATTACTCATGTCAATACCCATATTTTGTGCCATCGCTTTGATTTTACGGGCTGCGGGTTCCAGATCGTTTAATCTTGTTGTATTTGGGTGCCCTGCAATTTCTGGCAACAGTCGGACCGTAACATTGTTTAGGCTCCGGGCTAATCCCTGGCGCAAAGGTACCATCTCGGGTCCGGAGGGGACAGAGGGATCTTTGGGATCCCAGACTCTGCCAGAACGGTCATAAAACTTGGTTGGGTATTTAGAAAACGTATGATAGGGACGGTATCCATTGTCGATAGCTACAGCGTACACAAATGGTTTGAAGGTAGAACCAGCCTGCCGTTTTGATTGGTAAACATGATCATATTGTACATTTCCATAGTCGTAACCACCAACCCAGGTCAGGATATTGCCATTGTTGGGATCAATCGAAACGAAGCTGGCTTGCAGGCGGGTTTTTACTCGTTTGACTGAATCTACAAAGGCACTATCGGCCATCAGTGAATCGAACACTACGGATTCCTGATCGGTATTGAGTTTAGAGAAAGCGTTCTTGTAGCTATCGGTTTCTCGTATATAATCCCTGAGAAATCCTGGATATTTTTTCCAATAACGATCCATATACTCACCGCCTGTAGAGGTCCATTCATTTTCAAAAATTGCCTGTAACGAGTCCAGCTTCTGTTTCAAAGCCTGCTCGGCGTGTCGTTGCAACCGGGAGTCGATGGTAGTGTGAATAGTAAGCCCGTCGGTGTAAAGATCGTACCCATTTTCTTTAGTCCAGTCCGTCACCTGCTTGCGCACATATTCTCCAAAATAACGGCTTTCGCGTCCTGACTTTGAAGGGGGGTGGTAGTCGAGTGAGATCGGCTCTTGTGCCAATTTCTGTTCAACCTCTTCACTGATGAATCCTCGCTTCTGCATTTGTGAAAGCACAACATTGCGCCGTTGTTGGGATCGTTCGGGAAAAAGTCGAGGATTATAGGCATATACTGCGTTTACCGAACCAACAAGTGTAGCTGCTTCCGAGATGGTAAGGTCCGCCGCTGATTTGCCATAATGTGTCTGTGCGGCAACTTCAATTCCCATTGCACTGTTGCTGTATTCAACCGTATTAAGGTACATCTCAATGATTTCGCGCTTGGTGTAATTCTGTTCCAGATCAATAGCGGTGATCATCTCGCGAAGTTTTCGAATGACAGAAAAG
>JBEPXS010000227.1:0-6139 GCA_041641755.1 Balneolaceae bacterium | reverse complement strand
CTGCCGTATACTCACCGCCGCCAGTACCTTCATCGTTTTAACAATAGAGAGAAGATCCTCAGAGCCCTTTATCTTTCGTTTAACCGCTTCAATCCGTTGCATAATCCGCCTCCTTTTTTTCTTTGTATATCAACGGATCTGCAGCCAGCCTGGAAATCTGGATCAGTTGTTCACGATCCTCATCCTGCAGCTGTTCACCCTTTTCAATCTTAGAGGCAACCGCACCCAGTTTTTTATTCACTTCAACACGGATTCGCCTTTTTGCCTCCGAAATATCGGAGAGCGCCAACTTATCCAGCAATCCTTCATTTACTGCCATCAATTCGGCTACCTGCTCGGTAACAGTCATCGGTTGGTATTGTGGCTGTTTTATTACCTCACGAATCCTGCGACCTCGTTCAATAATTTGACGGGACGAATCATCCATACGGGCGCTGAACTTTGAAAAAATCTCCAGTTCCTGAAACTGAGCATAGGACAATTTTAAATTCTTGGAGACAGTCCGGTAATAGGGCAACTGAGCTGCTCCCCCAACCCGGGAGACCGATAGTCCGATATCGATGGCGGGCAGTATATCCCGTTGGAATAACTGGGGAGAAAGATAGATCTGTCCATCGGTAATGGAAATCAGATTCGTTGGGATAAAAGCAGAAATGTTTTGTGACTGTGTTTCTATAATTGGAAAAGCAGTCAGTGATCCGCCGCCATACTCTTTTTTAAGTGGAGTCGCCCGCTCCAACAGCCGGGCATGGATGTAGAAAATATCACCGGGATAGGCCTCTCTTCCCGGCGGTCGGCGAAGCAACAGTGCAATTTGGCGATAAGCCCGGGCATGCCAGGTCAAATCATCATATACTACCAGTACATCATGTCCCCGTTCCATAAAATATTCTCCGATACTTGTAGCTGCATACGGAGCCACAAACTGAATACCCGCCGGTGTATCGGCACTTGCCGACACTACAACAGAATAGTCCAACGCATCAAACTTTTTAAGATCAGAAATCACTTTGGCAATGCCGGCATTCTGTTTTCCAATCGCACAATAGATACAAATTACGTCCTTCTCCTTCTGGTTTATAATTGTATCAAGGGCTATAGCTGTTTTACCCGTCTGGCGATCTCCCAAAATCAACTCACGCTGTCCCCGACCAATCGGTATCAAAGCATCTATCGTTTTGATGCCGGTCTGCAGAGGCGTTTCGACCTTGGTTCGATGCATGATAGGAGGGGCCGGTCGTTCAATCGCATAGCGTGTTGTTGAATAGATCCCCCCTTTATCGTCCAGCGGGCGACCAAGTGGATCGATCACCCGTCCCAATAAATGTTCACCAACCGGAATATCTAATACGCGTCCTGTTCGGTGAACTTCATCACCAGCTTCTATCTCCTCCCCTTCGTCCAGCAATATGACTCCAACCTGTTTCTCATCCAGGTTATATATCATTCCCATTATACCGTGTGGAAATTTTAACAGTTCATCCGATTTGACAGTTGGCAGCCCGTCCACCAACGCTATCCCCTCCCCAATTGACATTACATTGCCGGTTTCATATAGCTGCAGTCCGTCCCGTTTTTGTTGTACCTGACTACTGATAAAGTCAAAAGTTGAACTGATGATATTTGAGTAGTCTGTTTTATGCATTTACCGCTGGTGGCTAAATTAATTATTCGAGTTGGTACGCCCATCCTTGTCATCACTTTGATTTATAAAAACCTGTTCCATCTCTTCTCGTAATTTTCCTATGTAGCCATTGAGATTCCAGCCCGCCCGCCAACCGCCGGCCCGTATTTCAATACCTAATCCCAATGCCGGGACCACTTCAAATCTGCACTCAACCTTTGGAGCAATCTTATCCTGTAAAATTTCCAGTATCCTTTGTCTCTGTTCCTCTCCGATCTCAAAACTGCTTTTTATATCAATAACGCCGTCACCATAGTCAAGAGCGGAAGTAACCAGCTTTTTATTTTCCTCTTTCTCCATTGTGCTCAATTGCTGTAAGAATATTTCGGTTACCTGCTCATTTAGCTCCCGGCTTGCCAGATCTTCCAGTATTTCACGAACAATCTGTATAATTCTATCTCCCGTCTCTATCTGTAACTCCTGCAGGAATGCCTCCTTTTCACCGGATAGTGCTTCTTTCCATCTTTGATGTAACGCCTCGATCTCTTCACGTGCTTCCGCCATCATCTCTTTTCTTTTTTGATCCACCTCGCTTCTTGCCTGTTGTAACATCTCCTCTTTATTTCGATCAAACTCTTTGAGCTTGTTCTCATATTCCGACTCTTTCTCATTGGCTTCCTGCATTTTGAGACGCGCCTCTTCCAAACGATCGGCAATCCGCTTCTCCCGGCGGTCCATAGCACCGATAACAGGCTTGTACAAAAACCTGTGAAGCAGAACGATCAGGATCAGGAAGTTTACGATCTGCGCAAAAAATGTGAACCAGTCTATCTGCACGTCATCCACCTGCCATATTGATTACATAATCCCAAAATGGATTCGCAAAGATCAGAATCAATGCCACTACAAAGCAGTAGATGGCAGTTGATTCAACCATTGCCAATCCCACGAACAGCGTCCGCGTAATAGTTGGTGATTCATCCGGTTGCTGAGCTATTGCCGTCAACGCCTGGGACAGGGCTTTCCCCTCCCCGAGCGCCGGACCAACAGAGCCTACCGCAATCGTGAATCCTGATACGATAATTGAAATCATGCCAATTGTGGTTATAGCGTCCATTGTTATACCTCGGATTCATTATTAATAGTTGTGTTTGTTTGTGTTTCTTCTTCTGTTGCTTCAATTATGGATGAGCGGGAGCGCTGCCCCGACGCGATATAGACCAGTGCCAGAATAGCAAACACGTAGGCCTGTATAACCCCGATCAAAAGGCTGAACGCCTGCATTGCCACCGGGAAAAACAGGGGAGCCAGGCTTACCAGAATAGCTACAATCAGGCTTCCACTCATGATATTGCCGAACAATCGTATCGCCAGGGCTACAGTTCTCGAAATTTCTCCAATAATATTGAACGGCAGCATAAAAGGAGTTGGCTTCAGATATTGACTGAGATATCCCTTCACACCCTGCCGCATAATGCCGAATACAGGAACAGCAAAAAATACTATAGTGGCCAGGGCGGCTGTGGTTGAAAGTGAAGTGGTTGGGCCGGTGAATCCTGGAACTACATCCATCACATTGGAAACCAGGATATACAGGAAGAGGGTACCGATGAACGGCAGATACCGGTCCGGTTCCTGTCTGCTCGCTTCCTGAATCTGCTCTCGAATCAAGGTTACCACGGCCTCCAGCAGGTGCTGCCACCGGCTGATCGATGTTTGGGGATCAATGCGAGAGGTCACGGTCCAGGCACCAATAGTCAGAAATCCCATCACCATCCAACTGTATATCAACGTGGCATTAATTCGGATGAAATCCCATTCCCAATAGATAATATTATCAGCATTAAACTCCATCGCTACTCTTTATACTTTTGTTGAAATCAAGTTCTTTTAAGCCCCATTTCCGGATCACGACCACGCGAGTAATGATAAACCCCAGAAAGCCGATGGCCAGTAGCTGCCAGCCGAGTGTCAACAACAGGTAAAAGCCTGCCATCACAGCCGTCAGTCTTGTAAAAAAACTGATCAGCATGAGCCGATAAGGATGCCGATTTTCAGGCATCTGCTGAACAGTCCACCACAAACCGTAAAAGTATGCGTATCCCAGGACAGAACCCGCTGCAAGTGCTGATATTAGTTGAAGAACTTCACTCATGCTTTTTCCAGTTTCAATTCGCTTGTTTTCATTGTATAACGAAGTATTATGGGCATCAGAACCGCTGTAATTGCCGAAATTATGACGATCCAGGCAAACAGTTCCGGAGAAACAGCCCAGTCGCCCAGCTCCCTCCCCCGTTGAATGATTATAAGAGCTATCTCGGCGCGCGGTATCATACTGATTCCTATTAAAAGACCAGCTGATTTGTTAAGAGAAATGAGGGCGGGAACGCCGGCCCCTATCAGTTTACTTACTACAGCTGCCGTCAGAAGGATAAGCAATGGTGTTCCCAATCCGCTCAGTGCCACCGGGTCCACGGCCATGCCTATTCCAACAAAGAAAAAAGGAACAAACAGGTCGTGAACCGCCTCAAAGGATGCATCAATTTTGACAGCGGATGGGTCACTGCTAAAAATAAGACCCGCAAAAAATGCACCTATGGCAATGGAAAATCCCAGGTACGCTGCCAATGAAGCAATAATTAAACCTATTCCCATGACGACAAGCATGGCACTGTCTCCCGAATGCATACTGTTCAGGAATCCAGTGATCTTCTGTTCGGCAAAATGGGCGATCAAATAACAGAAGAGGCCAAAGAGCAGTATTTTTAACAGGAACAAGCCGACTGTACTGATAATGGCCGTCGAAAAGTCAACATTACTATTATTGTGTAACAATGGCACTATCAAAAAAAGGACACCCATAATAAGAATTCCGGAGAGATCGTCCAGTTCGGCCGTATCCAGCATGATTTCGCCCTCTTTGGATTTGATCATCTTCATCTCCTCCCATACAGCAACCGATATTCCCACACTGGTGGGAGTGAAAGCAGCAGCGACAAATAGACTATGGATGAGACTAAGTTCCAAAAGGTAATAGGCCGCAGTGAATCCCAAAAACGCACTTAACAAGATATCGCCGGACCATATAAACAGGGCTTTAGGTAACCAGCGTATCAGTTCCGAAATTTTACTTTCAAGTCCAATCCTGAAAAGAAGAGCAACAACCCCGAGGCTACCCAAAAAATTTAACATCTCGTTAGTGAAAGAACCAAGCAGCTGGGTTTGCTCACCCACCAGCTTAATTAAAAATCCCAATATGAAATAACCGGTAATAGCAGGAAGCGACACTATTCGAAAGGCAAATTTCGTCATTATGGCCATAACAATGATCAGGCCTACGAACAGAACGGCTATTGCAATTTCTGTTTCCATTAGTCTTGATCCTCACTTTCTTTTTTGACCCAGTACCATGCGTTCAAGCATCCCAGACCCACACCCAATACAAGCAGCATCAGGGTCCACGAATACCCGGAGTCCCACGTGCGGTCGATCCAGATTCCAACGGCAAGCAACAGCAGGGCCGGTACCGTCACTGACCAGCCCACCAGTCCAAACATGCCGAGTCCGAACCAGATCCCCCGTTTTTTTTCACTGCGGGCCTTCGATCTTCGGTCCGACTTTTCGCCTACCTGCATAGCAAACTCCTCGCGGTTATTTTGAATCTCTTCAGTCATATTCAACCTCAGCCCTTTTCTTCTGTCATCTCCACAAATCGCCGGATGAAATTAGCTTCCAGCTGATCCATGGCGATGCTTATCTCCTGCTCTTTTTTATCTGTTCTTCGAAATTTATCGCGGACCTCGTCCTCCAGCTCCTCCAGGTTCTCTCCGCGAATAGCATTTCGTACCGAAACCATGACATCCATACCGCACTTTACTAGTATTCCCTTATCTACTGCAACATATTGCTCTTTATCCTCTTCAGTATAACTCAACACACTCGGAACCAGCCCGGCCAGATAATCGATATGGCGTGGCAACAGGCAGAAAAAACCGTTGGCCGCTTCCGCGTTGACCTTCTCCGTCTTTTTCTCCAGGATCAAACGTTCAGGTGTCCACACGCGTAATGTCATGTTATCTGAATTCATTGATAGTTCCTCCGGATTTCGTCAAGATTACCAATCATATAAAAATCCTGCTCCTTGGCATCCGGATACTGATCTTCCAAAATTTCTTCACATCCTGCAAGTGCATCCTCCAGGCTGACCAACACCCCTTCTTTCCCGGTAAATCGTTCCGTCACACTAAAGGGTTGTGTAAAAAAACGCTCCAGCCGGCGGGCCCGGTGCACCAGCTGCTGATCCTCGCGTGAAAGTTCCTCCATCCCCAGCATCGAAATGATATCTTTCAGATCATCATAATGAGCCAGTGTCTCTTTCACCTGCCGGGCGATATTGTAATGGCGTTCTCCCACCACCGTTTGCGACAGCATCTTGGAACCGGACTGCAGAAGATCAACGGCGGGATAGAAACCGTGGCTGGCCCGCTCCCTAGACAGCACGATAAAAGAAGAAAG